>QIMA01000517.1 GCA_003233535.1 Rhodanobacteraceae bacterium | reverse complement strand
GCGGTGTAGTGGTTCATACACCCGACTGAGGAAAAATCGCTGGGCGATCAAGGGCCTAGCGAGGGCGCGTGAAGTTTATGAAACGTTCGGGTTAGGTTTACGCAGCTAATCGCAGGCTCGGACAGTGCGCAGTGGATTCGTCAAGCGGGCGCTTCACGATGCTCCCATAGGAAAGTGAGCCGGTCTTTGGCCCAGAGCTTTTCTTTCTTCAACGCATGCAGCGCTAGATCTTCGATTGGATGAACGCCCAATTCTGCGTCCGTCACTTGCTTGTCCAATTCACGGTGGCGCACCAAAAACTTCTTGAACTCGTCGTTGCGCTCCATCAGATCCTGAACATCGTCTGCTCGCTGATCTTCGAACATACCAACCCTCCTCTGCTAGCCATTTGTGAGGAACAGCACCAAGAGCTTTCTTGCCAATCACGCGAGTACCGCCAGATTGCACCACCGGCTGAAAGGCAGTAGCCGAAAGAACCGACACGACTACCAGCGCCGCCGAATCGGGCGTCTTGCAGTTGCGGCAGCTCGGGTGATTCATACAAGAAAAGACACTCCTAACACGGCTCCGAAGTTACTCCTTTCAAGGGGGGCTGGCAACGTCTACGCTGGCGAAAGTTGCTGCACAACCGAAGATCATCGACTGCGCTTGCGAGCATCGGTCGCGGGTGCTTTTCGTAACTTCGCATTGGAACGGAGCAGTGCTGAACGGCGCGACAGCGAGCCGCCTAAAAGCGTCGCTTGCGCACCTCAGACAGATGGCCGGACCTCCCTGAGCGCGACCAACTGCTACTCAGGAAATGAATGGGTCGCGGCCGTAGTCCGTGCCGTCGCTATGCAGCAAGAGTCAGCGGGGCGCAGCCCCGCTCACGCCCGCATTGCGTTTAGCGAGCACCCTCAATCACAATTTCTACCCGACGGTTGCGTGCCCTACCCCGACTTTCGTCGTTGCTGGCAATCGGCTGGGACTCGCCATAGCCGGTGGCTACGATGCGGTCGGGGTCGGCGCCTTGGGCAACCAAAGCCTCGCGAACCGACTCTGAGCGCTGCTGGGACAGAGCCAGATTGACATCGTCCGACCCGCTGCTGTCGGTATGACCTTCAACGCTAACTTGCTTATCCGGATGCCGCGCAAGAATTTCCAAGATGGAACCTAAGTTTTCTCTGGCTGCCGCCGCCAACTGCGCTTGGCCAGAGGCGAAATAGGCGTCGCCCAAGGTAATCACCAAACCTCGCGTGCTGGACACAGCGCGAATGCTGGCCAACTGCTGGCGCAGACTCAGCGCTTGGGCCGATGCAAGCTCGGCTTCCCGTCGAGCCAGCCCGGCTTCGCGCCCTTGGGCGTCAGCTAGACGCCGAGATGCTTCGGCCTCTTGCAGGGCCAATTCTGCCAACTCGTCAGATGCGACCCTAGCTGCAGATTCGGTTTTAGCCTCGGCGCGCAAGCGCTCAGCCTCTTCAGTACGCGCCAACGACTGCAGTCGCAGCTTCCCAGCTTCGATTCGAGCCAACTCCGCGTCGCGCCGAGTCGCCTCGAGCAGGATCTGTTGTCGTTCCAACTCGAGCGCGGCCAAGCGGTCACGGCCATCCGCGCCAACCACGGCAACCTTGAGTGTCTGTAAACGTTGTTCGGCAACGAATGCCGCTTCGGCACGCTCGCTTGCTGAACCCTCACCACGCGCCAGGGCGTCCAGCGCCTGCTCCGCGTCGCGGTGCTCCAACGGCGCTTTGGATCGAGCACTAGAGCTGCTGACGTCGCGCCACTCCGCCTGCAGCCGCTCCAGAGCCAGATCGCGCTTAGGCGCACTGCCGCAGCCGACCAAAGACAGCGCGATCACGCTGCTTAAGGCAATCGCCGTCATTTTCTTGTTGGTTGTGCGCATTACAGCCTCTCTCCCAGCAGCTCTTGCCTGAGCTTGGCGTTCTCGCGTTCTTGGGCTTCGATCTTGGCCCGGGTGTGTGCATTTTTTGCACGCAAGCGCGCCAAGTCGGCGTGCACACGTGCTCGCTGCAGCAGCCGAGTCGCTTCTTTGTACTGTTTCGCGCCAATCTGCTCCTGCGCCTGGGCCAAACTTTGGCTGGCCAAGCGCCAGTCGACGGGAGCGAATTGCTCTGCCTGAGAATCACGCGCGGAGGCAACTGCCTGCTCGGCACGGGAAAGTTCCCCCAACGGTGGCGGGGTCGATGCACAAGCTGACAGCAGTAGCAGTAGCAGCGAGGCCAGCAACGGCCGGCCAATGCGAGCTCGCAATCTCCGAACCCGGCCTCCGTGTTGAAGCTTGGTTAGACTCACGCGTAACTCCTTATGATCGTCGTAATCTGTGCATTGTTGTGGATCGGTGCCGGGCACAGCAAGCGGCAAATTCACATTGTTCTCTCTTAGGCACGGCAAAATGACACAATTCGGGCACAATTGGCGCTGCCGAAGTGCTCGAATCGTGGCAAACCATGACGTAACGTTGCGATTTTTCCAACACGGTGCTCAGGCAGGCTAAGATCAAGCCGTTACGATCAGTAGTGTTCTCCTATTCGGAGAACTAAGATCTTGGACAATTAGGGGCTTGCGCGCATGGATATCGGCTACTTCTTGAAGCTCATGACTGAGAAGAACGCCTCAGACATGTTCTTGACCACAGGTGCGCCGGTCAATATCAAGGTCGAGGGCAAGCTCTACCCTCTCGGCAACACCGGTCTACCTCCAGGCATGGTGAAGAAGATTGCCTATTCGTTGATGGACGAAGGTCAGGTTCCAGCGTTTGAGAGAGACTTGGAGCTGAACTTGGCAATCGCAGTCAAGGACGCCGGACGCTTTCGTATCAACGTGTTCAAGCAGCGCGGCGAAGCCGGCATGGTGATTCGCGCGATCAAAAGCGAAATCCCGACCATGGAGCAGCTCAAGCTGCCGGAGATTTTGAAAGACCTGATCATGGAGCCACGAGGGCTGATCCTGGTCGTCGGGGCAACCGGTTCGGGGAAATCATCGTCGCTCGCGTCGATGATTGATCACCGCAACACTAACACTAGCGGCCATATCCTCACCATTGAGGATCCGATCGAGTTTCTACACAAGCACAAGAAATCGATCGTCAATCAGCGCGAGGTTGGCTTAGACACCAAGCGCTATCGAGACGCTCTAAAGAACGCCATGCGTGAAGCGCCGGACGTGATCATGATCGGCGAGATATTAGACACCGAAACCATGGAGGCCGCCATTGCGTTCTCGGAAACCGGGCACTTGTGTTTGTCGACTCTGCATTCAAACAACGCCGACCAGACGATGGATCGGATTCTCAACTTCTTCCCAGAGAGCGCGCACAAGAACATACTGATGAACGTGTCGCTCAATCTGCGTGCGATCATTTCCCAGCGCTTGGTGATCGACAAGACCGGCAAGCGTATTCCGGCAATCGAAATATTGCTGAACACGCCGATGATCCGAGATCTGATCCGTCGCGGCCAAATCCATGAGATGAAAGAGGCCATGGATCGCTCTTTGGCAGAAGGTATGCAGACCTTCGATCAGTCGCTGTTTAGTCTGTATAAGGAGGGCAAGGTCGAGCTCGAGGAGGCTCTGCGTAAGGCCGACTCCCGCGATGGCCTGGCACTGAAGATTCGACTCAGTGAGGGCGGTGGCGACGCGCACGACCCCTATTTCGACGACAGCTACTAATTTTTTCCGTCAAACGTGAGCACTGCTCGTCATGCCGAAGCCGCTGAAGATCGAAGAGGTTGTCGCGCGCAACAGCTCCAGCTACCCGACATGCTTCCAAGACCGCGTGTTACCGCGGCACAAGCGTGCGCTGGGCGATGCATTCGGGCTGACCCGCATCGGGATCAATCAAACCGTACTTCCGCCCGGGAAATGGATATTCACCCACAAAGATGGCACCGTCTGGGAGTAACACGGCGCGCATCAGCGATCGCTTTCAGGCGGTCGGCAACTCCTGCAAACGGCTCAGGCCGCTGGCGCGTCTGGCTGCGCCGACGGATGCGCGGCTTCGAATGCTGGATGCTGCAAACACGTAGCCTCGATCCGAGAAATCGTCGGGTAAGCGGACATATCGAGCTTGAAGCGGCGCGCGTTGTATAGCTGCGGTATTAGGCAGCAGTCAGCAATCGTCGGCGCATCGCCCTCGCAGTATTCCCCGGTCGATGGATGATCAGCGATCAGCGCTTCGAATGCGCTCAGACCGCGATTGAGCCAATGCTGGATCCAACGCAGACGCGCGGCTTGATCCAGGCCCAACTCACTCTCCAAGTACTTCAACACGCGCAGGTTGCCGAGCGGATGAACATCGCTGGCGATCAGCTGTGCAAGCCCGCGGGCGCGGGCGCGCTCGCGCACCTGCCTGGGCATGAGGCTGGCGCCAGACAGCTCGTAGCTTTCTTCCAAATACTCCATGATCGCCATTGACTGACGGATTACCCGTTCGCCGTCGCGCAACAACGGCACCTGGTTTTGCGGCTCTAGCGCGCTGTATTCGCTGCCGAACTGCTCGCCACCACCTTGCGCCAAATGCACCGGGTAATAGTCATAAACAAGGTCTTTAAGACCGAGGGCGATCCGCACGCGATACGCGGCGCTCGAACGCCAGTAGCTGTAGAGCTTCATCGAGCTGGGCATTAGACGTAGTTCCCCGGTGGCGATGCCTAGATTGTACGCCTGCTGAGGCCGCTGGGGGCACCCTGAGCCACTCACGCGAGCCGCGTTGCCGTCCAAAGTCCGCCGCTAGGCGCAGTCCCGAAGGTCGGTGTGCTCTACGGCGCCAAGGGCTGCAACGACGCGCCGGGCGCTGGGCACTCGGTTCCTAGCCCGGAATTTCATAAACTTCACGAGCCCTCGCTAGGCCCTTGATCGCCCAGCGACAATCCTCAGTCGGGTGTATGAACCACTACACCGCTCCTTCGAAAAAACCACTGGGCAATCAATGTCCTGCGCGAGCATCGCGCGAGTTCATGAAATATCCGGGTTAGCTTCGCTGGGCGACGACCTGTTGCTCAATCGCACCAAATATCGACTTACCTTCGCTATCGAACATCTCGATACGAACCCAGTCACCGAAGCTCATGAACGGCGTCGTTGGCTTTCCGGTAGCGATGATTTCGAGCATACGCTTCTCGGCCAGACAGGAGGCTCCCTTGCTCTCGTCCTGATTGGCAACGGTGCCGGAACCAACCAAAGTGCCAGCACTGAGGCTGCGTGTCTTTGCCGCGTGAGCGACTAGCTGAGCAAAGTTGAACTGCATGTCTACGCCGGCTTCCGGCTCGCCAAACAGCTCTTTGTTCAAGTGCGTGATTAGCGGCAAATGGACCTTGCTGTCACGCCAGTGTTCACCCAACTCGTCCGGCGTAACCAGCACCGGCGATAGTGCCGAGCGCGGCTTGGACTGCACGAAACCAAAGCCCTTGGCCAGCTCGCCCGGAATCAAGTTGCGCAGGGAGACATCGTTGACCAGACCAATCAGCTGGATGTGGTTGGCGGCGTCTTCAGCACTCACGCCCATCGGCACGTCGTCAGTAACCACCAGAACCTCAGCTTCCATGTCGATGCCCTGATCTTCGCTAGCGGCCACAATGAAGTCGCTGGGACCTAGGAACGTCGCGCTGGTTGCCTGATACATCAGCGGATCGGTGTAGAACGACGCAGGCACTTCCGCATTGCGAGCGCGACGAACGCGCTCGACGTGGGGCAAGTACGCGCTGCCGTCCAGGAACTCATAGCAGCGCGGTAGCGGCGCCGCCAGCGGCGCCAAATCGAAGGCGAAGACCGAGCCATGTGCAGAATCCGCCCCCCACGGTGGCGGCGCGTCGGTACGTTCGTTGAGTGAGGCGTAAACCGCGTTGAGCTGAGGTGCAACTTGGTCCCACTGATCCAGCGCCAGTTGCAGCGTTGGTGCGATGCTGGCGACGGTCACCGCACGCTTGAGGTCACGGCTAACCACGACCAGCGTGCCGTCTCTGCCGCCGACTTTGATCGATGCAAGTTTCATCATTCGTATCCGTTGTAAACACAAAAAGGCTGGTCGTACTGATCGCAGTCAATGTTCGCGATCGTCGACCTTGAAGTTGTTTTCCAGTCCGGCCCAACATTCGAGGTAGTCACGTTGACGGAAACTCGCGTCCTGCGCTTGCCGAGTTGGCAAGATCGCCGACTTACTCTCGAACATGAAGGCCATAGTATCGGTGATCACGTCGGGCTTGCGCAGATCGGCATTGCTGGCTTTGTCAAAAGTTGCCGCATCCGGCCCATGGCCGATCATGCAGTTGTGCAACGACGAACCACCCGGGCTAAAGCCATCGGCCTTGGCATCGTACGCACCGTGAATCAGACCCATGTACTCGCTAGCCACGTTGCGATGAAACCACGGTGGCCTGAACGTATCTTGTGCAACCAACCAGCGCGGCGGGAAAATCACGAAATCCAGATTGCTCACGCCAGGGCTATCGCTGGGCGAATGCAGAACCAGGAAGATCGACGGGTCCGGGTGGTCGTAGCTGATTGAGCCAATCGCGTTAAACCGCCGCAAGTCGTATTTGTAAGGTGCGAAGTTTCCGTGCCAACCGACCACATCCAGCGGCGAATGGCCGATGTCGGCTCGCCAAAGCGCACCCTGGAACTTGGTCACTAACTCGAAATCGCCCTGCAAGTCTTCAAAGGCGGCGACCGGAGTTAAGAAATCGCGCGGATTAGCCAGACCGTTGGAGCCAATTGGGCCCAGATCTGGCAGTTGCAACAGTGCGCCAAAGTTCTCGCAAACGTAGCCTCTTGCCTCGCCATCAGGTAAATCCACGCGGAAACGAATACCCCGCGGAATAACAGCAATCTCCTGCGGTTCCACCTCGACCACGCCCAGTTCCGTCGCCAAGCGCAGTGCACCCTGCTGCGGCACGATCAGCATTTCGGCATCGGCGTTGTAGAAGTACCGCCGCTGCATGTTTTGGTTGGCGGCATACAGGTGAATACCGATGCCGGTGCCTGCCGCCGGTCCACCGTTGCCGGCCATGCTAAACAAGCTGTCGACGAAATCGACCCCGTCACTGGCTGGCTCGGGCAGCGGCGACCAACGCATTTGCTCGGGCGATGGCTGACTCAGCCACTCGTTGTGCAGGCGCGGCTCAGACAGCGAACTGAACTGACCGTGCACTGCGGCTGGCCGAATGCGATACAGCCAGCTGCGTCGGTTCTTGTGCCGCGGCGCAGTAAACGCGGTCCCGGAAACCTGCTCGGCATACAAACCGTGCGCCACGCGCTGTGGGGAATTGCGCCCCACCGGCAGCGTACCCGCCACCGCCTCAGTGGCAAACTCATTGGCAAAACCGGACATGTAGTCTGACA
>QIMA01000355.1 GCA_003233535.1 Rhodanobacteraceae bacterium | reverse complement strand
TTGATCGCCCAGCGATTTTTCCTCAGTCGGGTGTATGAACCACTACACCGCTTCTTTAGAAAAACCACTGGGCAATCAATGTCCTGCGCGAGCATCGCGCGAGTTCATGAAATATCCGGGCTAAAAAACGAGTTCAATAGCCCGCCGCTCTTGCTCACGCAGAAAGCAGAAGGCCCGCACGCGGCGGGCCTTCCGTTGAATCTTAGCGGCGACGGCTATCTTTCAACCGGCATCCGCAGCTCATCGAGCAAATGCGTGGGTTTGACCGCATCCATCACCAAGCCGTAGCTGAGCTTGTCGAAAGTACGGAAGATCATCACGTGGCCGATGTATTCGGCCGGCAGGGTGACCTTCGAGTCTCTCGGGTTGAACAGCTTTTTAAAGCTCGACTTCGGATACATGATGTCGTCGACAATACGTTCGCCCGGCTGATATATCGAGTACACCTGACCGTTCCCCACCCCATCGCGCTGTCCGCGATTGAGCACGATCACTTCGCGTGGCCCAACGGCGTTTAGCGGTCCGGTGAATGCTACGACGCGCATGTTGTCCGGCACTGAAGGCGGCGCATGTGGCACGTATTCCAGGTCGAACTCCAGTTCCTGATAGGGAACCAGCAGATCGCCCTTTCTGATCTCGATGTCGTTGTAGATCGCATAAAGCGTCGCCGGATCGCCGAGCTTGGAGACGCTCGCCGTGCCAATAACAATTACTTCATAACCTAGACTCTCACCCGACTTTTCGTAGACCCAGTCTATAAACGCCCAGTGCCGCTCGCCACCAAATAGCTCCCCGCTACCTTTGTGCCAAGGGTGTGTGCGCGTCTTGCGGTCTTCGCGATTCCAAACCAGATTCTCCGGCACATCGGTGTATTCCAGCGACGGCCGCGCAACCATGAAGCGATCACCCACCTGTGCGTCGCCGAGGTTACGCACGTAAGCCAACTCGCCGGTTGCGCCGATAATGCGATCAGACTCCAATCCCACAATGTAAGGAGCTTGATCGATTTCTTCCTTGGTGAGCAGGCGCGGACGTTCCAAGAACTGGCGAATGTCGGCCAGCGGAACCGGCTTGACTGCCTCATCCAGGCTTTCGCGCCGAACTTCCGGCCCCAGCTTCGACTCACCCGACGGCTCGACAACCAAATGCGGCCGCCCATCGATGTACACCAAGCTAATGACATCGCCTGGATAAATAAGATGTGGATTGTCAATCTGCGGATTGGCCTGCCAGATTTCTGGCCACAGCCACGGGCTTCTTAAAAAGCGCGCCGAGATGTCCCACAAAGTGTCCCCATGCCGGACGACATACGTCTCCGGATGGTCCGGGCGTAACGCGGGATCAGCAGCAAATAAGCTACCGCTGAGCAACACGCTTGCCACAACTGCAAGTGCTTTTTTAAGCATAGCGGCCATCTACCTGATTCCCCGAACTTTCTTCAGTGTAGTACAGATAGCAGGTATAGAAAACGAGCAGCAAGCTCGGCTTTTGAGTTCGCGCCCGCATTTTTGCCTTTTTAACGCCCAAACGACACGTTTTTTGGCACGCTAGCGCGGTTTGGCTTGGCTTGCTTGCGGACCCGTGCGGCTCATGGGAGCCTAGTCCCCATAGAGATCAATGAGTAGTTTCATGCCGAAATTGCAGATATTGGAGTTTCCAGACGAGCGCTTACGCACCAAGGCGGCGCCCATAGAGGTGGTCGACGACGCTCTGCGCACGCTAATCGGCGACATGTTTGAGACCATGTACGACGCGCCAGGGATCGGCTTGGCCGCCACTCAAGTTGACGTCCATCGTCAGCTATTGGTCGCTGACGTCAGCGAAGATCACGACGAACCTATCGTCCTGATCAATCCGCAGATCATCGAACGTGAGGGCGTGCAAACCTGCAGCGAGGGTTGTTTGTCAGTACCGACCATTACTGCCGACATTACTCGTGCTGAGCGCATCGTGGTGACCGGACTAAACCGCAACGGAGAGTCGATTACGATCGAAGCAGACGATCTGTTAGCTGTATGCATCCAACACGAAATGGATCACCTGCAGGGCAAGCTGTTTGTCGATTATCTGTCGCCACTGAAGCGCCAAATGGTTCGCAAAAAACTGGAGAAGCGGGCGAGACTGGAGCGCGAAACGGCTGAAGTTTCGGCCTAACGCCTAACGCTGGCATACCGCCGACCTATCTAAAGAGAGTCTGTAATGCGTGTAATTTTTGCCGGTACGCCGGATTTCGCTGTTCCCTGCTTAGCTGCACTGCTGGAGTCATCGGCACAGGTTGTGGCCGTGTATACCCAGCCTGACCGGCCCGCCGGTCGCGGCCGGCGTCTGCAGGCCTCGCCGGTCAAGCAACTGGCGCTAGAGGCCGGGCTGCCCGTTTTCCAGCCGCAGAGCCTCAAAGATGAGCAGGCGCAGCAAGCGCTCAGCGAGCTCAATGCTGACTTGATGGTCGTCGTCGCCTACGGGTTGATTCTGCCGGTGCCGGTACTGGAGGCACCCAAGCACGGCTGCTGGAACATTCACGCCAGTGTGCTGCCGCGCTGGCGCGGCGCGGCGCCGATACAGCGCGCACTGATTGCTGGAGACAGCGAGACCGGTGTGTGTTTAATGCAGATGGAACGTGGTCTGGATACCGGCCCGGTGCTGCTAGAGGACCGCTGCGCGATTGCCGCGCAAGACAACGCACTAGACTTACATGACCGTCTCAGCGCGATGGGAGCCAAACTGTTGACCCAGGCAATAGAAGCGCTAGAGCGTGGCGTACCCATGCAAGCGCAGCGGCAACCCGAACAGGGTGTCACCTACGCTCACAAGCTGGCCCGCAGTGAATCACTACTGGACTGGTCTGCCAGCGCAACTGACCTTGATCGATTGATTCGCGGACTCACCGGATGGCCAGTGGCCGAGGCCGAAGTGGGCGGTGAGCGGGTCAAAATTCACGCCGCGGAAGTGGTCGCAGGGGACGGACCAGCGGGAGAAATTCTGCAGGCGCAACGCGGGCAATTGGTTATCGCTTGCGCTGAGGGCGCGCTAAGTCTGCGGCGTCTACAGCGGCCCGGAGGCAAAGCGCAATCGGTTACCGACTATCTGAACGCCCGACAGGACTTACGCCGATGACGCACGCCCGCCAAGCCGCCGCACGCGCCGTGGCCACTGTACTCAACGGCCATTCGCTGGATCAGGCAGTCGCCGCGCAGGCAGTCGACAGCCGCCAGCGACCATTCGCACAGGCGCTCGCTTACACCTGCATTCGCCATTTGGGCTCGGCTCGGGCACTGCTGCGGATGCTGCTCAGCCACCCTGATCGAGAACGGCCGCCGTTACTGGACGCGGTCGTGATGTGCGCCTTGACCGAGTTGCGGCACATGGCGACACCGAGTCATGCCGCCGTCGCCGAGAGCGTTGCAGCCGCCCGAGAACTCGGCCTGCCGCGGCAAGCCGGATTGATCAATGCACTGCTACGACGCTATGTGCGCGAACGCGAGAGCCTAGACGCCAAATTGGCGCTTGACCCGGTAGCGCGTAGCGAGCACCCGCAGTGGTGGATCAAACAGCTGGAACAAGATTGGCCTGAGCAAGCCGGTGCAATTTTGCGCGCAAACGACCAGCGTGCGCCGCTGTGGTTGCGGATCAACACGCAGCGCGGCAACAGAGCAAGCATGCTCGAACGCATCGCCGAAGCCGGTCTAGTCGCAAAGCCGCATCCAGAGCTGGCCGACGCCTTGCGTGTGGATCCACCCGTGCCGGTTGAACAACTGCCTGGTTTCGCCAACGGCATGCTGTCGGTGCAGGATGCAGCCGCTCAGCGCGTGGTGGAATGGGCACAGCCGCAAGCCGGACAGCGCATTCTCGCTGCATGTGCAGCGCCGGGAGGCAAGACCGCACAATTACTGGAACGCTGCCCGGACGCAGAGGTATTGGCGTTGGACATCGACGCCGAACGGGTGCAGCGGATCGAAGAGAATCTGCGGCGCCTGGACCTGAAGGCGCAAGTGCGTTGCGCTGACGCGTGCAAGCTCGATTCGTGGTGGGACGGTGAGCCATTCGACCGCATCCTAATCGATGCCCCCTGCACTGGCAGTGGCGTGACCCGACGCCATCCAGACATCAAATGGCTGCGTCGGGCTAGCGATCCGCAGCAACTGGCGCAAATCCAGCTGCGTTTGCTGCACACGCTTTGGCCATTGCTCGCGCCAGGGGGACGCCTGATCTACACCACGTGTTCGGTGTTTCGGGCTGAAAATCAGGGGGTTATTACCGAATTTGTCGACAATCTGGAGGCAGCCGAGCGCGCACAGCTCAGTCATTGGCGACCCGAAGGCACTGTTGTGAATGCGTGGATGCCGCACGGCCTGCAGGTACTACCCGGTGACAATGACGAAGATGGCTTCTTTTACGCCGCCGTGGAGCGAGCGTAAACGTTGAGCGCTACGTGAACCGGGTTCTGCTTACGCTCGCGGCAGCCCCGGCTACACTGCGCAAATGACACACCTGCAAATCATTTGCCTCTGGCTGCTGCTATGCGCGCTGGGTCCGGCCACTGCGGGCTCACTTGATATCGTCGATCTAAGACGGTTGGGTGCCGCTGATCAAGGTTTGGTGCAAGTTCAGCTCAGCATCAACCTCGACGGCGCTCCTGCGATGGCCTTGGAGCACGGCATCACTTTGCCTTTGGTCATCCAGTGGCGCCGATGCATACAGGGTCGCTGCGCTGCGCCACTACCGGGCGTACATTTGCAAGCCCGCTACGCGCCGCTGCAGGATCGCTACCTGCTCGAACATCAGGATCAACCGGCCCGCGGCTTTGCCTTTCGACCGGCGCTGCTGGACGCGCTGGAGAATCCGCCGCCAGTCGCGGTTCCCGACGGCAGCGGCTGGCAGCTACGCGTTCGTCTAAGGGTGCGGCATCTACCGCCGCCGCTGCGCTTGCCGGCACGATTGCAGTCCGACTGGCAGCTCAATAGCGGCTGGGAAACGCTGCGATGAAGCATACCGACGTCAGCGGCATGCCGATCATTCGCCGCATCATCACTTTGCTACCGTGGGTGGCGGCGTTCTGGCTCGGCATCCTCGCGCTGCTGCTGGACGGCTCGGGCACAGCTTTTGCACCGAGCATCGACCCCGCAGCGCCGGCGGTAATGATCAGCGCGGCCCTGGCGCTGGCAATTCTGATGGTCGCCTCGGCCGCACGCATGCTGCAGCTGCGTGCAGCGGCGCAGCGTCGAGAGGCTGGCGCCAGACTCTCCTGGCGCCTAATTCGACACATGCTGTGGGTCGCTCTGCCGCCGTTGTTGCTGCTCTATGCGGCATCTATGAAATTCGTTCACAGCTCCATTGAGGGCTGGTTCCAGCCGGACGTAGCGCAAGCCCTGGACAACGCACTGCAGGTTGCTCAACGCTCGGTGCAGCTGGCCCAGGAGCAACACCGAAACGCGCTGCGGGAGACCATTGCCCTGCTCAATCCGAGCGACCGTTCGGCAGTCGCCAACCAACTGGACCAGACGATTGACCGGATTGCCGCTTTAGAGCTGACGGTCTTTGCCAGCGACCGGCAAATCGTCGCCAGCGCCGCTGCTGACGCGCGCTACCTGCTGCCTTTGTATCCGGAATTACCCAGCAACGGTTTCGCCGGCAGTGAAGGCCTGATGCTGCTGGAATCGCCGTCTGGAGGTCAGGTGATTCGGTTGATCATCCCGCTCGGCGCGCAGCGCAATCCACCCATCTTGCAGGCGCGCTTTGCCTTTGATCAGCAGCTCGGCAAGTTAACTCGGCGGCTGGAGGCGCAAACCCTGGCCTACACTCGCCTCAGTTTTTTGCGCAATGCGCTGCGCTATACCTTGAGCGCCGTACTCAGCTTCGTCCTGCTAGCCGCCGCGCTAGGCACCGTGTTTCTAGCCTTTGCCTTGGCCCGCCGGCTGAGCACGCCGATTCGCGACTTGGCTGCCGCTACTGAAGCGATCGCTGCGGGCGACCTGGACGTGCGGCTGCCCGAACAAGGAGACGATGAACTGACCGCACTGGCCCGCTCGTTCAATCGGATGACCACGCGTTTGGCCGCTGCCAACGTGCAGGTTCGCAGTTCCCAGGATGCGCTGGAGTCCGAACGCGCGTTTCTGGCTACGGTTATCGAGAAAATCAGTTCCGGTGTAATCACCTTCGACAGCAGCTTGCGCCTACTCGGCTGCAATGGCGCAGCCCAGGATCTACTGGAAGTCGATTTGAGCTCGACCATCAGTCTGACCTCGGCGGAAATGGCTGCCGCTCTACCCGGTCTACAGCCGCTCACCGATGCGATCGAGCGGGGCTACGCTTCGGAGGCACAAGAATGGCGCGAGGAAGTTGCGCTGATCGATGGCCGCAAACTGCTGTTGCGCGCTGCTAGGCTGCCCGATGAGGCCGGCCTAGTCGTGCTATTTGAGGATCAAAGCGAGGCCAACAGGCAGCAACGCGAGAGCGCCTGGGGCGAAGTGGCTCGACGGCTTGCCCACGAGATCAAGAATCCACTAACGCCGATACAGCTGGCTGCTGAACGCTTGCGCCATCGCTATCTCGGCCGCCTGGGCGCCGAGGACGGCCAAGTCTTAGATCGCGCCACCAACACGATCGTCGCGCAGGTAGATGCGCTCAAATCCATGGTCAATGCTTTTAGCGATTACGCCCGCGCACCGCGCCTAAATCCCGAACGTCAGCCGCTGGCCCCGCTAATTCTGGAGGTCGTCGAGCTGTATCGCGGCGAGCAACAGCGTCTGCATATCCACGTCGAGTTACCCGAAGAGTTGCCACCGCTGCGGGTAGACAGCGGACGCCTCAGACAACTGCTGCATAACCTGCTTAAGAACGCGAGCGAAGCGGCCAATGATCAGCAGACTATGCAGGTCTGGATCAGCGTCAAACTGATCAGCGAGGGAACCCGCAACTTTGTCGAGTTGCGCATCACCGATGACGGTCCCGGCATTGCTGAAAACGTGCGTGAACGGCTATTCGAACCCTACGTGACCAGCAAGGCGAAGGGCTCCGGGCTGGGCTTGGCTATCGTCAAACGCATCGTCGAAGAGCACGGCGGCCAGATCCGCGCAGAAACCAGCGAACACGGCGGCGCGCTATTCCGATTACGCCTGCCGATGTAGGGCAGAGGGCAAATCGTAGGTTGCGGTCAATCGGGCTGGTGGCCGATGACAATCGAGGCTGAGCTCAAGGGCTTTTGGCTTTTCTCAGCCCTCAGTCCTGTACTTCTACCTGAAGGCAGCGACCAACTAGCTTGAACCAGGGGGGCACTGGAAACGCCCCGGATAGTTGGCGCACTGCAAGAAAAGACCCGATCCGGCAACGCTGGGCGGGCTGCTTTGGCAGCTGACTCTCGATCTTCACCTCATCCCTGCTCGAAGCGGCGTTCTCGCGTTGAAATCAGCGCTCGGGGCCCGAAAT
>QIMA01000189.1 GCA_003233535.1 Rhodanobacteraceae bacterium | reverse complement strand
TCAGCAACGGCAGCAACGGCAGCAACGGCAGCGCCGAAGGCGCCGCAGCCAGCGCAGTCGCCGGCGCTGATCAGGCCCAGCTGAATGTGCAAAAAATTTACCTGAAAGACGCCTCTTTCGAAGCGCCGAACGCCCCTCAGGTGTTCCAGGAGCAAGGCCAGCCGCGCATCGATCTGAACCTTTCGCAGAAAGTGCAGAACTTTGCCGAGAACACCTATGAGGTCGTTCTGGCGGTCACCGTGACTTGCAAACTGGAAGAAAAGACGGTCTACCTGTGCGAAGTGCAGCAGGCTGGTATTTTCGGTCTGGCCGGTTTCGAATCTGGGCAGTTGGATGCGGTGCTCGGCAGCTACTGCCCCGGCGTGCTGCTGCCGTATGCCCGTCAGGCGATCTCTGACTTGGTTCAGAACGGTGGTTTCCCGCCGTTCTTGCTGCAGCCGATCAACTTCGACCAAGTTTACGCCGAGCAGCTCAAGCGTCGGCAAGAGACCGAAGCGGCTTAAGTTAGCGTCTTGTCGAGCAACGACACCAGTACCCGCGTCGGCGTTTACGGCGCGGGTTCTTGGGGCACCGCCCTCGCGGCGGCGCTGGCCCGTAATGGGCACGCTGTGCGCCTGTGGGGGCGCGACCCGGCGGCACTGGCCGACATGGCCAAACAGCACTGCAATAAGCGCTATTTGCCCGACGCAGAGTTGCCCGAGCAGTTGGAGTTTGAGGCGAATTTCTCCGCTTTGGCCAAGTGGAACACCTTGCCGCTGATCGTGGTGCCCAGTCACGCTTTCGTCGATTGCGTGCGCCAATTGCACGAGTTCAACCCGAGCTTGACCGGAGTCGCCTGGGCGACCAAGGGCTTTGAGCCCGGTTCAGGCCGGTTCTTGCACGAGGTAGTAGGCGAGATCTTCGGAGCCAGTGTCGATCAGGCCGTGGTTACTGGGCCGACCTTCGCCAAAGAAGTGGCCTGCGCGATGCCCAGCGCATTGACCGTGCACTCCGGGAATCTGGAGTTTGCGCAGCGCGTTGCTGCCTTGTTGCACGGTTCCAATCTGCGTGCGTACAGCGGCAACGACATTGCCGGCGCTGAACTTGGCGGCGCAATGAAAAATGTGCTGGCGGTGGCTACCGGGATCGCCGACGGCATGGGGCTGGGTTTGAATGCCCGCGCCGGGATTATCACTCGCGGCCTGAACGAGATGATGCGCCTCAACGCTGCCCTGGGCGGTCAAATCGAGACCATCATGGGTTTGGCCGGATTGGGCGATCTGGTCCTCACCAGTACGGGTGATCTGTCGCGAAACCGACGTCTGGGTTTGGCTTTGGGCCGCGGCGTATCCATTGAAGACGCCGTCGCTGAGATCGGTCAGGTAGTTGAGAGCGTGCAGACTGCCGATGAAGTCATGCGTCTAGCAAAACGGCATGGCCTGGATTTGCCGATCGCCGAGCGCGTACAGGCAGTGCTGCATCGCGAGATCACCCCGGCCGAAGGGCTGAAGTCCCTGCTAGCACGAGAGCAGAAGCCGGAATATCCCAAGCCGCTGTTCGGTACTGAGAGCTAGCGCGGAGTTGCATGAGCGGGCGACGCCCTCGCGACGAACGCGCATGAAGCTTTGGGCTAGTAGCTCAGGGCGAAGCGGAGCGAAATGCGCTGCTGCGACGAGCGTGATTGGTCATTCGGGCGCGTATCCGTTCGTTGTACATGTGCAGTCGGTCATTGCCGCGCCGCCGCTGCACTCGTATGATCGTCGCCAAGCTGCCCTCAAGCGGGTGTAGTTCAATGGTAGAACTTCAGCTTCCCAAGCTGATAGCGTGGGTTCGATTCCCATCACCCGCTCCACCTTCGCGCCAGCGAGGCCGCTGCAACTGTGATATTGGCGTGAACCGCGGCGCATAATCACTAAATTGCCCGATCAGATCAGCTCGCAAGGCGCTATCATTGCGCGCTAGTCACGAGCGCGACCGGCATACCCGGGTGGATCTGCGCGATTGTCATCACTGTTGCGGTAGACGCTGAGTTTGATGCTGTCACCGCCCCTACGGATTATCCTCAACGTCTATGTTTGGATTTAAGAGCCTGCGCGGGCTGTTCTCGACCGATTTGTCCATCGATTTGGGCACCGCGAACACCCTGATTTTCGTGCGCGGCGAAGGGATCGTGCTGAACGAGCCTTCCGTCGTATCGATCCGTCAGGACCGGGGGGCAGGCGGCCCACGGTCGGTGGCAGCGGTTGGCGTCGAGGCCAAGCGCATGCTCGGTCGTACGCCGGGAAATATCGTGACGGTGCGGCCGCTGAAGGACGGCGTCATCGCCGACTTCACGATGACCGAGGCGATGCTGCAGCACTTTATCCGCAAAGTGCACCCCAATCGTATATTCCGACCCAGTCCGCGTGTGTTGGTCTGCGTGCCCTGTGGCTCGACCCAGGTCGAACGCCGCGCGATTAAGGAGTCGGCCGAAGGTGCTGGCGCGCGCGAGGTGTTTTTGATCGAGGAGCCGATGGCAGCAGCCATTGGTGCAGGCATTCCAATCCATGAAGCGCGCGGGTCGATGGTGATTGATATCGGCGGCGGTACTTCGGAGGTGGCGGTCATCTCGCTCAACGGCATTGTATATTCGGCCTCGGTGCGTGTAGGCGGTGATCGTTTCGATGAGTCGATCATTAACTACGTGCGGCGCAATCACGGCACGCTGATCGGTGAATCTACGGCCGAGCGAGTGAAAATCGAGATTGGCTGCGCCTATCCGTCCAGCGATGTGCGCGAGCTCGACGTGTCCGGCCGAAATCTGGCCGAGGGCGTACCGCGCAACGTCAGCATTAACTCCAATGAGATGCTGGAGGCGCTGCATGAGCCGCTGTCGGGCATTTGTCAGGCGGTCAAGGCGGCGCTGGAACAGACCCCGCCTGAGCTGTGTGCAGACGTCGCCGATCGCGGCATTGTGCTCACCGGCGGTGGTGCATTGTTGCGCGATCTGGATCGGCTAATTTCCGAAACCACCGGGCTGCACGTGCAGGTTGCCGAGGACCCGCTAACTTGCGTGGCCCGCGGTGGCGGTCGCGCGCTGGAGCTCATCGACGAGCACGGCCTGGACCTGTTCTTCGGCGAGTAACGGCTCGACCGGCTACGTTATTCCACCCTAGGGAGCAGCTTTGGATCAGAGCAGCCAAGAACGATCGGCGCTGTTCGCGGGCGAGGGCAGTTCCACCCTGGCATTGGTTATATACCTAGCGGTTGCCATCTTATTGATGATCGCCGACCGCCGCGGTGGCTATCTCGAAGGAATGCACGCCTATGCGGCACGCCTAAACGGGCCAATCTACACGCTGGCCGAGATGCCTTGGCTGGCTGGCCGAACGCTGCGCGAGGGCATGGTTCAGCGCAGCCAGCTGAATGAAGAAAACCGCCTCCTCAGCCAAGCAATGTTGCGCGGCGAGTTGCGGATCAGCGAGCTTGAGCGCGATTTGCTGGAGCAACAGCGCCTAGGCGGGGCGGTGCAGCTGGCCGAGCGAGAGCGGCTGGTCGGTATCCCGGCAAGAGTCATCGACGTGGATTTGGATCCTTATCGGCATCGGGTCGTGGTTGATCGAGGCAGTCGCCACGGAGTGAGCGCCGGAGCTGCGCTGATTGACGGCGATGGTGTGGTCGGGCAAGTCATTGAGGTTCGACCCGGCAACTCATTGGTCATGCTGCTGTCCGATCCAGGCCATGGCTTGCCGGTGGTGAATGCGCGCAGCGGCTTGCGCAGCGTCCTTAACGGAGCCGGCCAAGCGGACCGGCTTGCGATCTCCAGCATGCCGCTGTCGGCTGATTTGGAAGTTGGCGATGTGCTGCTGTCTTCGGGCGTAGGCGGGCGTTTTCCAGCGGGGTTGCCGGTGGCAACCGTCACCGCCGTGGAGCGTAGCCCCGGCAGCGCATTCGGTCGCGCCAGCGCAAAGCCCTTGGCAGGGCTGGATCGTGTCCGCGAGCTATTGGTCGTTGCCGCGCCGCAGGGTCTGGGGCCGTGGCCGAGCACCCAGTTGGGTGATGCTTCAGCGCTGCAAGATGCACCATCAGCCGATGCCGCTGAGGGCGCGGTGGTTGACGGTGACGAGGAATCTAGCGAACCCGCGGCCGAATCCGAAGCTGCTGGGGACGATCTCGAAGCCGACGCAGGCAGCGCTGACGCAGGCCCACAGCGATGAGCCCGCGGAGCTTGGAGTGGCGGCTGTTCGCGCTGGCCGTGCTAGCAACTGTGTTGCTTAGCCTGGTTCGTTTGCCACCGGTGTTGGCGCCGATGAAGCCCTTTTGGCTAGGCTTGTTGATGATCTACGTGGCGCTCGAAATGCCCCGTGTTGCCGGTCTGGGTATCGCCTTCGTGATCGGGCTGTGGCTAGACGTGCTGGTCGGCGACTTGCTCGGCGAGCACGCCATGCGCCTGGTTATCTTGACCCACGTGGTCGCGCGTTTTCGCTTTCGAATTCGCTTTTTTCCGGTCGGGCAGCAGGCTTTGGCGGTGTTCGGCTTGATGCTAAATGACCGAATTCTCAGTCTCTGGGTACGCCTTTTTGCGGGCGATGGGTGGCCGGATCTTAGTTACTGGCTGTCGCCAGTTATCGCCATGATGCTGTGGCCGTGGCTGTTCCTAGTCATGGATCGTTTGCGCATGCGCGGACGACAAAAGCCCAGCACTGGATAGCTGGTTAAGGGATACTCGACGCGCGATGTACCAAGGTAGCCGCAGACGCAGACTGAAAGATGGACAGGCCGAGAGTGCGCTGTTTCGTCGTCGCGCACTGCTGGCTTTGACCGGCGTGGTCATCGCGATTCTTGCGCTGTTGCTGCGATTGGCCTGGCTGCAGGTAATCAAACACGAGGACTTTAGCGCGCGATCTGAGCGCAACCGAGTCAAGGTTCGGGCGCTGGCCCCTACCCGCGGCCTGATCTTCGATCGCAACGGTGTGCTGTTGGCCGACAATCGGCTTTCCTATCGCTTGGACGTGATTCCCGAGCAGGCCGGAGAACTGGGCCCGTTACTGGATCGGATAGAGCAGTTAGTGCGGATTAGCGCCGATGACCGCGAACGCTTCGTTGAGTTGGCGCGCTTCCGTCACTCATTCCAGTCGCTGCCGCTGCGCTTTAACTTGAGCGAAGAGGAGCAGGCTAAGCTCGCTTTGGATCGTTGGCGCTTGCCTGGGGTGGAAGTGGTACCGGTGCCCTCCAGGCACTACCCGCAGGGCGCACTGCTGGCCCACGTGGTTGGCTATGTGGGGCGAGCCAATGCCGAAGAGCAGGCAACCATGGATGAGTCGCGCCGCGGTGTGATCAGTCACGTTGGCAAAAGCGGCATTGAGCGCCAGTACGAACTGCTGCTGCGCGGCGAACTCGGTCGGGAACGCGTTGAGACCAACGTTGAAGGCCGAGTGCTGCGATTCCTCGATCAGTCGGTGCCGGCGCAGGCCGGCGAGAACCTCTATCTGAGTATCGATCTGGAGCTACAAAAGGCGACGGTGGCGGCTTTCGCCAGCGGCCGCGGGGCGGCTGTGGCGATTGATCCTCGCAATGGTGAGGTCTTGGCCATGGTCAGCTTGCCCAGCTACGACCCCAATCCGTTCGTCAACGGCATTTCGCACGCTGCCTACCAAGCGCTGCTTAGCGACAACGATCGACCGCTGTTTAATCGTTCACTGCAGGGCGGCTATGAACCGGGCAGCACGCTCAAGCCGTTTGTCGGACTGGCTGGACTGGCGGCGGGCTTGCGCACACCGGACTACACCCAGCTGTCAACCGGGGTATTTCACATTCCCGGCCAGAATATTGGTTTTCGCGACTGGCGTCGCGGTGGCCACGGCCGGGTCAATCTGCACGAAGCGCTAGCTCAGTCGGTCAATACATACTTCTATCAACTTGGCTTAGATCTGGGTATTGATCAGATGTCGGAATCGCTGGCGCACTTCGGCTTTGGTCAGCCTACCGGCCTGGACTTGCCAGGAGAGTCGTCCGGAATCTTGCCCAGTCGGCAGTGGAAGCGTGCGCGCATGAACCAGCCTTGGTATCCAGGCGAAACGGTCATCGCCGCGATCGGTCAGGGCTTCAATGTGTCGACCATTCCGCAGTTAGCTAACGCCACGGCGGCGCTAGCCAACGGTGGACTGCTCTACAAGCCGCGACTGGTTCGGGCGACTCAGGCCAGACTTGATCGGCCGGCGACCGCTGTGGCGGTGGAGTCGCCGACGCTGGTTGACTTGGGTACGCCAGCCCACTGGCAGGTCATCATCGACGGCATGCATGCCGTGGTTCAGGGGCCGACCGGGACAGCGCGGGCGATCGGTGCTGATGCGCCCTATCAGTTCGCCGGCAAATCCGGTACTGCGCAGCGCACTTCACGCGTTCGAGACGGCTCGGAGCAGGGCGCAGTAGTGCGTAATCAGGCGCTATTTGTGGCTTTCGCGCCGCTGGAAGATCCGCGAATCGCGGTTGCCGTGGTGGTCGAAGCCGGTGGCAGCGGTTCGCGGACGGCCGCACCGCTAGTCCGCCAAATCATCGATGCATGGCTGCTTCGGGACAAGGCAAAGGAAACTGCTGCAAACGAGTCTGACTTGATTCAAGCCAGCCGCGGCGCTGCACCGGTAGTCGGGATCGATCGTGCGGGCTGAACCGACCACACTGTGGGCGCGTTGGCAGCGCCACGCGCTGATGGATCCGCCGCTGACGCTATTGTTGTTGGCCAGCTGTGCGGTCGGTCTATTCGTTCTTTATAGCGCCAGTGGGCAGGACGCGTCCTTGCTCACTCGCCAATCGGTTCGGCTAGGTTTCGGTCTGCTGATCATGGTGGCTCTGTCGCGTATTCCGCCAGCGGCACTGCGGCGCTGGAGCGGCTGGGCCTATCTAGGGGGAGTCTTGCTGTTGATCGGGGTCGCCCTGCTCGGCGAAGGGCGTGGCGCGCAACGCTGGCTGGACCTGGGGATTTTCCGCTTTCAGCCGTCCGAAGTGCTCAAGCTTGCCGTGCCGATGACGCTGGCCGCCTTCCTGCACAATCGCGTTTTGCCGCTCAGTTTTCGTGACTTCTTGATCGCTGCGGTACTGATCGCCGTACCAGTGCTGTTGATCGCAGAACAGCCCGATCTGGGCACTGCACTGTTGGTCGCAGCCTCAGGCGGCTTTGTGATCTTCTTGGCCGGACTATCGTGGCGTTGGATCGGTGGCGGCTTGCTGCTGGGCGTGGCCAGCTTGCCGCTACTTTGGCACTTCATGCACGACTATCAGCGCCAGCGAGTACTCACCTTGATCGACCCCAGTGCCGATCCGCTAGGGGCGGGTTGGCACATCCTGCAGTCAGAAATCGCCGTTGGATCAGGCGGCTGGTTGGGCAAAGGCTATCTGCAGGGGACGCAGTCGCAGCTGGATTTTCTGCCAGAGCGCCACACCGATTTCATTCTCGCGGTGTTTGCCGAGGAATTCGGCTGGGTCGGCGTATTGGCCCTGTTGGTGCTGTATCTGGCGGTAGTTGCGCGCAGCCTGCATATAGCAATGCAGGCCAAAGA
>QIMA01000496.1 GCA_003233535.1 Rhodanobacteraceae bacterium | reverse complement strand
CTTGCTGCCGGGATACTCGTGCGTAGGCCTGAGATTCGCTGGGGTCGGCATGCACGATCAGGTGCAGGCGGCCAAGCTTGTTATCCATCACCGCCAGTTCCTCGCTCAGCAGGAGCAAGATCTCGGGCGTGTCCAAGGTGTCCTCGCGATCAGTGCAGCGCAGGCGCGGTTCCACGTAGCCAACGGTTTCGAAGCCGAAGTAGCCGACCCAGCCGCCTGAGTATGGTGGCAGGTCCGGCAGGCGCGGGACCTTTTCCAAGGCCATACGCCGATCGATTTCGGCGAGCGGGTCCTCGACTTCGATGCGCTCGACGACTTCGCCGTCGCGTTCACGCGTGAGCGTGTGACCGCGCACGCTGAGGCGTTCTCGTGCGGGTAAGCCGATAATGGAATAGCGGCCCAGATTCTCGCCGCCGGTGACCGACTCCAGCAAGTAAGCATTAGGTCCATCGGTGAGCTTTAGGTAGGCGCTCAGCGGCGTATCCAAATCTGCCCGCAGCACCCGGGTCAGTGGAATTCTGGTGTGGCCGGCTGCTGCCAGCGTCTCAAAAGTGGCGGCGTCCATGGTCATGGGCAAGGAATCGAAGTTTCAGACTAGAGGGCGGCGATTATGGCTCAAGCGTCGGTTTGCCGGTGAGTTGCGAACGTGCAACAAGCGGAAATCGGTCCGTCAGGGTTCAGCGCGCCGCGCTTATCCGGGCTAGGTATCGTTGGGTTCGTTGAAAAAATGCAACCATTTTCGCGAATAATGCGGTTAGTAGAGGAAATCACTGAGCCTTACGGTATATTGCGGTCTACAAATATTTTTCTGCCGAGGTCTCCAACCACATGCGCATAGATTTGTTGGAAGATGATCCTGACCAGGCGGCAGTTATTGAGCATTGGTTAGTCGAAGATGGACATCAGGTTCGCTGGTTCAAAGCGGGTGGCGAGCTAACCCGCGCCCTGCACCGTGAGGTGCCGGATGTGTTGCTGCTCGATTGGGTATTGCCAGAATCGAGCGGCATCGATGTGCTGACCTGGGTCCGCCAGAGTTTTTTGGGCCAGATCCCGATTGTTTTTCTCACCGCTCAGGACAGCGAAGATCATGTCGTGCGAGCGCTGCAGGCCGGAGCCGACGACTATTTGGTGAAACCGGCAAGGCGTCGAGAGCTGCTCGCGCGAATTCAGGCGCTGGGCCGGCGTAGCGGCGTTCTTCCTCCCGGCACGCCGCTGACTAATATCGAACCGTATGAGATTGATCCGGGTCGTCGGACCGTAGCGATCAGCGGTGAGTCGGTGGAGCTGACCAGTAAAGAGTTCGATTTGGCAGTCTACTTTTTTTCCAAGGTGGGCCACTTGGTGACTCGCTCGGCGCTGTTGGAAAAAGTCTGGGGGCGCAGTCGAATTGTCACCACGCGTACGGTCGATGCCCACGTCAGTCGGATCCGCAAGAAGCTCTCAATTGATGAGGCTCACGGCTGGCGCCTGATCTCGATCTATCAACACGGTTACCGCCTGGAACGGTTGAAAGCGGCCGACTAAACGACGAACGGCTGCGGCCGCCGCGCCGCGGCTGAACAAAAATCAGGGAGCGCTCAATGGCAGAGCAGAAGAAGGGCAAGGCGCCGGCGCGAGAGGCCGAAGGCAACGTTGACCAAATCCGCGAGATCCTTTTTGGCGGTCAGATGCGCGATTTCGAGCGGCGCTTCTCCGATTTGGAAGAGAAGTTGCGCCGAGATGTTGAGCGCGCCCGTACTGACCTACTCAAACGCAGCGACAACTTGGAAACGCTAATTCACGACCAAACTGAGGCGCTCAATCAACAGCTGAAGCACCTGGAAGGTGATTTTCGTAAGCATCACAGTGCAACCGGCGACCAGATCAAGAGTCTGGACCAGGCGCTGCGGGATGAACTCAACGCTGTTGATGAGAAGCAGCAGGATGCGGTTAGGCTGATTCGCGAGCGCCTGCTTAAGCACAGCAATGAGGCGGCCGATGCCTTGCAACAGCAGTCCGATGATTTCTCGCGCAGCCTAAGTACGGCGACCGAAGATCTACGTGAGAGCAAAGTGGCGCGGGACGAGTTGGCCGGTTTCCTCACTGAAATGGCGTTGCGGCTCAATCGCGACTTCGATCTGCCTACGGGCTAGCGTGACGCCACCGGATTGGCGTTAGCTCACTCAATCAGGAGCTTTTGTTCGTATGAGCGGCGAACACGTCAAGCGATTGCGCGATCTGCTGCGGGTTCCAGATCAGGCGTCGCAAGACGAACTTGGTGAGCGAGTTGGGGGCGTTGAGCAGCAGCTAGAACGCCTGCCCGAGAACCTTCCTGCGGCGCTGCGCAGTGCCGACGATCTGGGACCAAGACTGGCTAGTGCGCTGGAACAGCCGGTGGCCAAAGCGGTGGAAGGTCTGGCCCGCAATCGACGAGAACTGCTTGCTAACGCACTCTTCCCCGTTCTCGGGCCAGCTATTCGGCACGCCATCACGGAGGCGCTGCGCGGCCTGGTCGATAACCTCAATAGACTGTTGGAATCGACCTTCAGCGCACGCGGACTGCGCTGGCGAATGGAGGCTTGGCGTAGCGGAATGCCCTACGCGCAAGTAGCCCTGCGGCACATGTTGCGCTACAGCGTCGACCACCTATTCTTGATTCAGAATGGCTCTGGTCTGCTGCTGGCGCGCGCCCACCAGAGCGAGCCGCAAGACAACGACAGTGACGCAGTAGCGGCCATGCTAACTGCGATTCGTGAATTCATGCGTGACTCGGGTTTGGCACCGGGCGAGGCGGAGCTGCGTCAAGTTCAAGTTGGAGACCATGTGTTGCGGCTGTACCCGGGTCCGGAGGGGTACTTAGCCGCCGCGATCAGCGGCGTCCCTGGAGGCGAGGTGGATGCATCACTCGCGGAGCTGCTCGAAGCTATGCATCGACGGGCGCCGCAGGCCTTGATCGATGGTCAGCCAGATTCAGAGCTGGATGAATTACTCCGAGCCTGGTTTAGTCACTCCGGTCGCTCACAAGAGTTGATTAAGCCGGATTCCAGGCGGCCGGTGATGGGGCAGATCGTCCTCGGCGCGCTGATCCTGCTGGGGCTGGTTTGGTGCGCTGAATGGTTGTGGACTGGCGCCGAGGCCTCGCGACTACAGCGGCAGCTGTCTGCGCAGCCCGGATACCAAGCGCAGGTGAGCCGGGTGGCGTGGCGCCAATTGCAGATCGTTGGCCTACGCGATCCGCTGGCCGCTATAGTCGATGCGCAGCTAGATCTCGCAGGATTGGATCGCGCTCGCGTCCATAGCCGGTTGCGGCCCTATCTGTCACTCGATCCGCAATTGCTGACAAAGCGTGTTCGGCAGATGCTTCGCCCGCCTGATCGCGTCCAAATTTCGATGGCGGGCGGTGTGGTTCGCGTGTCAGGCTATGCCGACCAAGAATGGACAACGACCGCCCAGCGGCTACTTCGTGCATGGTCCGTGGTGATTCCGAGCAAGTGGGAAGTCCAGCTTGAAGTTGAACCGCCTGTGTTCGACCCTATTGCCGACCAACCGGTTATCGTAGAGCTGAATCGGGGAGCGGAGATTGGACCCGAGGGAAGACTGGCAGTGGAAGAAATTGTGACTTGGTTTACTGAGCCTGCGCAGCCCGCAGATGGACTGCGTCTACAGATCACCGCGGAAACTGATGGAGTTGGCGAGTTGGAAAGCAATCAGCGACTAGCGGAGGCACGACTGAACGCAGTGCGCGAAGCGCTCTTGGAAGCCGGGTTGCCGGAGTTTCGGTTGCTGCCAGGCATTGCTAAGCCCGAGGTTGTGCCGGGTGAAGATTTCAACCGCCGCCGAGTATGGGTCGATGCAGTGATGCAGCAATGAAAACGGAAGTCCGCAAAATTTGCATGCTCGGTGACTTCGCTGTTGGCAAGACATCTTTGGTCAACCGATTTGTGAATAGCGCCTTCTCAGAACGCTATCTATCCACGGTTGGGGTAAAAATCGATACCAAGCTGGTTCAGTTAGTCGATCGCCAGGTAAAACTGGTTCTTTGGGACCTCGCCGGCAGCGATCCGCTCAACGGTGCCGCAAAAAGTTATTTGATGGGGACGCACGGCATCGTTCTGGTCGCCGACGGGACGCGCCGAGAAACGCTGGACTCTGCGCTGCGCATCCATCAGCACGCGGAGTCGTTGATTGGCGCTCGGCCGACGGTGCTGCTGATCAATAAGGCCGACTTGGAACCGCAGTGGCAGAGTACGCAGGCAGATCTGCAGTCGGCACGGCAATGGGCCCGGAACGTTTGGGAGACCAGCGCAATGACCGGTGCTCACGTGGAGGATGCGTTCATGGCGTTGGCTGGAGTCGAGCGATGAGTCAGCTGTCTGAGGACGCAAAGTCGTACTTATTGGAGCAGCTACTGCGCCAGCGACCCGTGCTTTATTTGCGCATAGCCAAGGGCTCGGATCACGCACGTTGTGTAAGCGGTGATCCGCTGCACTTCGGATTGGTGCTGGCGGCTGACGACACGGTGGATGTCGCGGCATTGACCATTGGGCTGGATCCCTCTGGACACGGGCTGCAGGTGAGTAAGGCACAGATTGCTCACGGCGCGAGTTTTGATCTGCACCAGCTTTTGATCGACGGAGAACGGTTTCTGTTGCTGATCGATGTGGACGATCTGCAGCGAGAAGTGCAGCAGGCGCAGCAAAGTTCGAACGAGGCGCGCCTGCGCTTAGACGAGATGTCTGAGCGGGAGCGCTTGCTGCATGCCGAGCATAAGGCTCTGCGCGAGAGCAGCGAAGAGATGCAGCGGCACCAGCACGTGCAGTCTGAGTTTGTACGCCGCCTTTCGCACGAGTTTGGGACGCCGATCAGTGCTGTGCTCGGCCATCTGAACTTGATGGACTTGCCGACCACGACTGCTGAGCAGTCGCAGCGCAGCCTGAGCGCGGTCAGGCGGGGCGTGGCCCATTTGCGTCAGCTGGTGGAGAGCGTGCTGGACCAGGCTCGCTTGCAGAACAATCAGTTTGAGCTCTACCCTGGGGTCACCAACTTGGCCACTTTGGCTGATGATTTCCGCGAGCTGCACTTGGGCACGGCACTGCAAAGAGGCTTGGATTGGCACGTGAGTCTGGACGCGCATGGCTGCGTCGAAGTGCTCATTGATGAGCTGCGTTTGCGCCAGATACTGCTAAACCTGATCAGCAATGCCTTCAAGTTTACCGAGCAGGGAAAAGTCAGCTTGTCCCTGCGCTGGCACGATGCCGTACTCACTGCCGACGTGGTCGATAGTGGCCCTGGAATGAGTGCCGCCGAACAAGCGCGGCTGTTTGCCGACTATGGCCGCAGTGCACGCGGAGTGCGCGGGACCGGCCTAGGCCTATCGATCTCGCGCGAGATCGTCCAGCGCATGGGTGGCACTCTGCGGCTTGCCGATTCCACGCTCGGGCGGGGCAGTCGCTTTGTGTTGGATGTGCCTGCGCCTATCGTTCGAGGTCAGCCCGAAGACAATCAATCGCTCAATCAGCCGCAGCAGGTGCTGGTTGTAGACGATGACGAGGATCTGCGTTTGCTGCTCGTCGCGATGCTGGAGCAGCTCGGCTGCGCGGCCAGCGCCGTCGCGGGATTGGCGGACGTGCGCTTGGACGCCGAGCCGCCGCCGGACGTTGCGGTTGTCGATATGCATCTAGGCCGTCTGGATGGCAGCGTCGTTTTGCAGCAGCTGCGCAAGAGTTGGCCCAACGCCTATTTGCTCGCACTGTCGGCGGACAGCTCGCAGGATGTGCTCGAACGCAGTCGTCGCGCCGGTGCCGATAGTTTCTTGCTCAAGCCGCTGGAGCCCGGCGCGCTGAGCTTGGCGCTGCAGGTTGCGGTGCAGCGCCGCGCCGCGGAGTGAGGCTGCTGGACTTGCAAGCCTTGCAACGACGAACTCTGCACCCATCCAACACGGGATTACGGCTACTATCTGATCTATGAGCGCACAGCTAAAACTCCTGCCCAATCGCTTCGAGCAGCTAATGGGTCTGTATGCAGAGAACCATGCTCTGCTCGGGCGGCTGCTGCAACTCGCCGACACCCCGCCCGGTCGCTATGTCTCACGCACCGATGGCCATCCGGACCTGATTTTGGATGTGTTGGGCAAAGCTCCCTACACCAGCTTCTTGCGTCTGACCCACAGCCTGCCAGACGGCAGTGAAACCGAGCCTTGCGCTTACGTTCGCGTCTATCACGATGCCCAGCAAACGGAAGTTACGCACTGCAGATACGGCGAAATCCTGCACCGCTTGTTCTTGCCCAACACGCCGATTAAGGCGATTGGCGATCATCGGTTGCGGATGAACGTGTTTTGCGGTAAATGGCTCGCTTACCTGCTGGACCTGGGTCACGCGCGCGCGAGCTTCACCTGGGTCAGTGAGGTGCCCGAAGAGCTACTGGTTAAGGCTCACGCCGACGACGACTGGTGGAAAGTTGCTGATCGTCGGCTGTTGCAGCCGAAGGCGCGCAAGCCGCGTAAGCGATCAACTGCGGTAGAGCCTTGAGTTCTCTAGTTTGTTGTCAGCAGTGACCACAGGCACTGGATCAGTATCAACAGCAAGAGGACGTAGCCAAAGGTGAAGATCGCGCGCCGGCGCGGCACCGCGTCGCTGCGCAGATGTACGCCAGCGTGAAACACCCGGCTGACACTGAATCCGCAGGCCGTGGCGCGATCTGCTCCCTACGATCAGCTAGCCGTATGAAACCACCGCTACGCCGCTCACACGCCTTCGCCGCTCTCCTGGCAAGCGGACCGCACCACAGCATCCCCATCTTCTATCAGAAGCGGGCGGCGTCCTCGCGACGAATCTCATGAAGTATCCGGGCTAGCCTAACCGATCAGTGGCTCCCAGCAGCTGAGGAACCTGTTGCCCAAATCGCGGTCTACCGCTGCTTCGACATAGAAGTGAGGCGCACATGATCAGCTCAACCTTATTCGCCTTGGCGTTAGCCGGTACCAGTCCGAGTGTCGATTGCGATGCGCTCTACCAGCGGCATTTGGAAACGGATCTGGCTCTGAGCTACCAGGAGTTCGATCAAACGATGGGTTCAGGTTTTCGCGCGGTCGCAAATGCAGGTTGTCGAACTCAAGCGGCGGATCTGATTGCAGCCTACATAGCGGCCAATGACTCGATCGAGCGCAGTCTGACCTGGCATATCGCGCAGTTGCGTGGTGAAGCGGGGCAGGTTGAGGCTGCCAAGGCCGCCGCTCGCTCCGTACTCAGCGCGGATGCAGCAACGGACGCGCCGTTTCTTTGGAATGACCATGTCCGTGCCTACTTGGCCATCTTGGAGGGCGACCGTGAGGCTTACGATCGGCATCGAGCGGCGCTGCACGCCGGCTCTGAAAAGCACCCCGGAAACGCCATGAACGCTAAGCTCTGGGATCGTTTGGCAGCGAATTTTGAATTGGGTTACGCCGGGGCCATTGAGCTCTACTGAGAGCGATTGAGGGACAGTTAGCCTGTTCCTAGCCCGGATATTTCATAAACTTCACGCGCCCTCGCTAGGCCCTTGATCGCCCAGCGATTTTTCCTCAGTCGGGTGTATGAACCACTAC
>QIMA01000497.1 GCA_003233535.1 Rhodanobacteraceae bacterium | reverse complement strand
AGATTGAGGGGTTTCGTAATCCGCTGCGCTCGACCGGTCGCTTCGTGATGGCGCGCGAGCATGGCGTCGTATGGGAAACGAAAACACCTTTTCCGTCGACGATAGTTCTCAGCCAAGCGCAGCTGATCAATCGCCAATCCGACGGCAGCAGCAAGGTGCTGTTGAGCGCCGCAGACTCGGCCGCGATGAGCGCCGTGCGCGGTCTGCTGATGGCGCTGATCGTCGGCGATTTCGATCAGCTCAGCACGCAGTTTGCGATTCAGGTACAGCCCAGCGAAAGCGGCTGGGCACTGTTGCTAGAACCGACCGATCTCTCGCTGCAGCAGGCTTTCGTGCAGATTGAGCTGCATGGCGATCAGTTTGTGCGTCAAGTGCGCATGGTTGAGGTCGCCGGCGATCGCAGTCTGATCGAGTTCAGCGAACTACAAACCGAGCCGGCCGAGCTGAGTTCGACCGAGGCAGGGCTGTTTGAGTAGTCCACAGTCACAGCGCTGGTGGCCGATGCTCGCCCTGGTCTGGGCCGCGCTGGTAATGGCCTTGGTTTGGCAGCAAATCAATTTTTGGCGCGCGCCGGCGCTGGATACCGACGTGATGGCGCTACTTCCCGGCGAAGCGCAGGACCCGCTGTTGGCCGCGGCCAGCGAGCGCATTGCCGCCAGTGCCACGCGGCAGGTGGTGGTGCTGGTCGGTGCTGCGGACTGGGCTCAGGCGAGCGCCGCCGCAAAGGTTTTTACTGATCTTGTCGCAGCCGATTCCGGCCCGCTGGCGCCAGTGGCCTTGGATCCACAGGCGCTGAGCGAAGCGCTGGAATACTACCGACCGCAGCAGGCGGCCTTGCTGACGCCGGGTCAGCGATTGCGTTTGCGCAATGCCCATAGCGCGGAGCTGGCCCAAAGCGCGCTGGTTCGGCTGTACGCGCCTGGGCCGTCGGGTGGCCTTCTCTCCTGGCGCGAAGATCCGCTCAATCTGTGGTCCGAATGGTGGCAGGCGCGGGCCGGGGCGATGGGCCTGCGCGACGGCTTAGTGGCGCTGCAGGCCAATGATCAGCACTGGGCGGTGCTGCGCTATGTATCGACGCAATCGGCCTTCCGTTTTGACGGCAGCGAAGTGCTGGCTGAGCTGCTCGACCGCGCTGCACAGGCCGCACATGCGGCCAGCGACGGTCCGATCGAAATCCTCCGTGGCGGCGTGCCGCTGCATGCCGAAGCGGCGGCGGCCAGGGCCAACTGGGAGGTCAACACGATTGGCTTGGGCTCGCTGGCGGCCGTTGTCCTGCTGGTTTGGTGTGCGTTTCGTCGCCTTCGCCCGCTGCTGTTGGTGGCGCTGTCGCTGGGCATCGGCATGGCCGCCGGGGTGGCGGCTACTGCGCTGATCTACGGCGAAGTGTATCTGCTGACGCTGATTTTCGGCGCTAGTTTGGTGGGCGTCGCCGAGGACTACGGCATTCACTACTACGCCAGTCGTCAGCAAACGCCCGAGCGCCCGCCGCGATCGATGATGCGCCATTTGCTGCCCGGCTTGGCACTGGCGCTGGTCACTTCGGTGCTGGCCTATTCAGCGCTGGGTTTGGCGCCATTCCCCGGCCTGCGGCAGATGGCGGTGTTTTCGGCGGCCGGGCTCACGGCAGCATTTTTGACTGTGGTCTTGTGGTTTCCGTGGCTGGATCGTGCCGCGCCTCGGCGTAGCCGCTTTGCCAGCGCAATTGCCGGCAGTCTGCAACACTGGCCGCGCATCCGCGGGCGCCGCGGGCTAGTGGTGATGTTGGTACTGCTGGTCGTGGCTGCCGGCGGTCTGACTCAGCTGCGGGTCGATGATTCGCTGCGTAGCCTGCGCAGTTCGCCGCCCAAGCTGGTGGCCAACGAGATAGTGATCGCAGGCGTTCTGGGGTTGCCCAGTCCGGCCCAGTTTTTTGTTGTTGAAGCCAACGATGCGCAGGCGCTGTTGCAGCGGGAAGAGGCGCTGACCGACCAGCTGCAGGCCTTAGTCGAACAAGCTGACTTAGCCGGTTTCGAGGCCGTATCGCAGTGGCTACCCTCGATCGAACGCCAGCGCGCCGACGCGGCTCTGCGCTTGCCGCTGGAGAATGCCGTGCGCGTGCAGGCCGGGGCGCTGCTGGGCGAACACCTGAGCGTGCCGGTCACCGATCAATCGAAGCCTTTGCGACCTACCCAATGGCTGCAGCTGCAAATCGCCGAACCGCTGCGGCCGCTGTGGCTCGGTGCCGTCGACGGTCAGCACGGCAGCGTAGTGATGCTGAAGGGGCTGAGCCGCGAGTCGAATTTGGGCGCGCTCGCAGACATTGCCGATCGCTTGGAGGGCGTGCGCTGGGTCAACCGTAGCGCGGAGATTGGCGGTCTGCTGGGTCACTATCGACAGATGATGACCGGGCTAGCGCTGCTCGGCTATCTGGCTGTCGCGCTGGCGCTGCAGTGGCGATTTGGGCGGCGCGCCTGGCGCGCATTGCTGCCGACTGCGCTAGCGGCCGTGCTGAGCGTCGCCCTGTTGGGGTGGATTGGTGAGCCTTTTCAGCTATTTAGCGTGCTCGCGCAGCTGCTGCTATTGGGTATAGGCGTCGATTACGGCATCTTTCTGTTTGAACATCGTGAAGATCCAGCAAGCTGGCTGGCAATCAATGTGGGCGCGGCCAGCACGCTCCTGGCATTCGGCTTGCTCAGCCTGTCGTCGACGCCGGCCCTGCGCAGCTTTGGCTTGAGCCTGCTGTTCGGCATCGCCCTGGTTTGGCTATTGTCACCGTGTTTCCGCCCACCTCCGACCGAGCAAACACATGCGTGAAGAACACACCGAAGTTTTGATCATCGGCGCTGGCCCTTCGGGCGCGGTGGCTGCGGCGCTGTTGCGGCAGCAGGGGCGGCAGGTGCTGATCCTAGAGAAGGAGCAGTTTCCACGCTTTTCTATCGGCGAAAGTTTGTTGCCGCAGAGCATGGTTTATCTAGAGCAGGCGGGCATGCTGCAGGCCGTGGTCGAGGCCGGATTCCAGCACAAGAACGGCGCCAGCTTCGCCCGCGGTGAGGAGCGCACGCAGTTCGATTTTCGCGACAAGTTCAGCCCCGGCTGGGGCACTACCTATCAGGTGCAGCGCGCCGACTTCGATCAATTGCTGGCCGATCAAGCCGCTGCGGCCGGCGCCGAGATTCGCTTTCGCCACGAGGTGCTCGCAGTCGATGTCAGTGCGGCAGCCGCCACGGTAACGGTGCGGCCGGCCGAAGGCGATAGCTACCAGGTGAGCGCCGACTTCATCCTCGATGCCAGCGGTTTCGCGCGGATCTTGCCGCGGCTGCTGGATCTGGGAATACCGTCTAGTTTTCCGCCGCGCGGTGCGATTTTCACCCACCTGGAAGACCGCATGGCGCTAGGCAGTTTCGACCGCAACAAGATCCTGATCACCGTGCATCCGCAGCACTGCGACGTGTGGTTTTGGACGATTCCCTTTGCCGACGGCCGCTGCTCGTTGGGCGTGGTCGCCGAGACCGGATTCTTAGAGCGCTACGCGGGCGATCCGCTGCAGCGTCTGCAGGCGATCGTCGGCGAGGATCCAGGGCTAAGCGGCGTACTGGCCCAGGCTGATTGGGACACGCCGGCGCGGCAGATTGTCGGCTATTCGGCGAATGTGAAGTCGCTGTGGGGGCCGCGCTACGCGCTGTTGGGTAACGCCGGCGAGTTCCTCGATCCGGTGTTCTCTTCCGGTGTGACCATCGCCTTTAAGTCGGCCAGTCTGGCCGCCGCCTGCTTGCAGCGACAGTTCGATGGTGTTGCTGTGGACTGGGAAGCCGATTTCTCCAAACCGCTGCGTGCCGGGGTGGATACCTTCCGCACGATCGTTGAGGCTTGGTATGCCGGGACTTTCCAGGACGTGATTTTTCATCCGCGGCCGTCACCGGAGATTCGGCGGATGATCAGCTCCATACTGGCTGGCTACGCCTGGGATTTGGACAACCCTTACGTGGCTGAAACCAAACGTCGGCTCGCTGCCTTGGAGACCGTGTGTTCGCCTTAGCGGCCAGATATCGCGGGTTTGGTCGCTGTTTCGCCGGAGTCGCCGGATTGTGCGTGTTGATCGCATGCAGCGGTTCGGGAACGCGTGATGGCGTAGCTACGCAGATGCTCTTGTTGCAGCTGGCACCCGCTGCCTTGGGCACAGATTTGGCGCTGCAGCAGCGATTGGTCTTTCGGCGCGAAACGGGCGAACAGCAGATTGACGCGCTGCTCGAGGTGGATGCCAACGAGGTGCGGCTGTTGCTGCATCAGGCCGGGCAAAGCGCGCTGCGCCTTTATTGGGACGGCAGCGTGCTCAACGAGTCGCGTGCCGACTGGCTGCCGGCAGAGTTGAGCGCGGCACGGGTGCTGTCGGATCTGCAGCTCACGCACTGGCCGCTGGCGAGTATTCGTGCGGCGCTGCCGAACGGCTGGCGACTGCAGGCATCAGCAGCGCAACGCGCACTTAGCTATCGCGGCGACATCGTCGTCAGCATTGACTACTTGGATGCGCAGCACTCACGCCTGACCCAGCACCGCTACGGCTATGTGCTGGAAATCGAATCGGCTGAGGTCGCGCAGTGAGTCGGATTTACCTCAATCACTTGGGCATCGTTTGCGCTCTCGGGGCGGGTAACACAGAAGTGGCCGCGCAGCTGTTTCGTGCCGATCAACCGGCTGGGCTGATTGCAGACAGTTCGGTGCTGGCCGAGCGCACGCTGATGCTTGGCGCAGTGGCCGCTCCGGTTGCCAGCCTGGATGAGCTGCCGGCGGCCATGCGCGGGCGTAACAACGGCCTGCTGCGACTGGCGCTCGAACAAATTCGGGTGCAGGCTGAGGCGGCAATCGCGCGCTACGGCGCCAGCCGAGTCGGGGTGATACTCGGCACCAGCACTTCCGGCGTGGGCGAAGGCGAAGCGGCGCATCTGCAGCGCCGGCAAAGCGGCGGCGAGGCGTGGCCGCCGCAGTTTCACTATGTGCAGCAGGAAATGGGCACGCCGGCCGCGTTCGTCGCAGCGGAATTGGGCGTTTGTGGTCCCAGCTATGTGATCTCGACGGCCTGTTCGTCGAGCGCCAAGGCTCTGGCGGCTGCGGCGCGGCTGCTGCGCAGTGGGCAGCTCGATGCGGTCATTGCTGGCGGCGCGGATTCGCTGTCTAAGTTCACCGTTTCAGGCTTCGCCGCCCTGGGCGCGGTGTCCGACGAGCGCTGCAATCCCTGTTCGAAGAACCGCAAGGGAATCAATATCGGCGAAGGCGCCGCGCTATTTTTGGTCACACTGGAACCGTCCGAAGTGAGTCTGCTGGGCTGGGGCGAGAGCGCCGACGCGCACCATATGTCGGCGCCCGATCCCAGCGGTAACGGTCCGGCGGCGGCCATCGAGGCGGCGCTGCGGCGCGCCGAACTGGAGCCTGCGCAAATCGACTACATCAATCTGCACGGCACCGCGACGGTGCAGAATGACCGTATGGAAACTGCCGTAGTGCAACGGCTGTTCGGTGATCAGACCCCGGTCAGCTCGACCAAGCCTTTGACCGGTCATACGCTAGGCGCAGCCGGCGCGATCGAGGCGGCGCTGTGCTGGCTGAGCCTGCGAGAGAACCCGCAGTCGTTGCTGCCGCCGCACTGGTGGGACGGTGAGTCTGACCCCGATCTCGCTCAGCTCGCACTAGTTGCACCTGGCACTCGCAGCGCGCGGCCGCTGCGTCGGCTGCTCAGCCAGTCCTTCGCCTTCGGTGGCAGTAATGCCGCGGTGGTGCTGGGTGCCGTCGAATGAACTTCTTGGAGCTGAGCATTGAGGATTTGGTCCCGCATCGCGGGCCGATGTGCTGGATCGACCGATTGATCAGCGCCGACGATGACCAGGTGACGGTAGAAACTCAGGTGCGCTCCGAGCATCCGTTGGTGCAGGCTGGTGGTGTGCCGGGCTGGGCAGGAATCGAATACATGGCGCAAACCATCGCGGTTTGGGCAGGAGTGCAATCAATGCGCCGTGGGCAATCGATCAAGCCTGGTTTCTTGCTCGGTTCGCGCCGCTATCAGTGCCACTGCGCACACTTTTGGCTGGGTCAGCGGCTGACCATTCAGGCCCAGCGCGAGTTGATGGGCGACAACGGTCTGGGTCTGTTCAGCTGTCATATCTACGATCAGGATACGGAATTGGCAGTGGCCAACGTCTCGGTGTTCGAGCCACCCGATCCCCAGGCCTTCTTGGATCAGCCATGATGGAGAAGCAATGAGCGAAGCATTAAGCGTGCTGGTCACCGGCGCCAGCCGTGGCATCGGCAAGGCGATTGCCCAGCGATTGGCCGCTGACGGCTATACGGTGGTGGTCCATTGCCGCAGTCAGCGCGAGCAGGCTGAGGCCGTTGCGGCTGAGGCCACGGCGCTGGGCTCGGCGGCTCGCGTGTTGCAGTTCGACATCGCCGATCGCGCCGCTGCCGCGGAAGCGATCAATGCCGATATCCAAGCGCACGGCGCTTACTACGGCGCAGTCTGCAATGCCGGGATCGCTCATGACGGTGCCTTTCCGGCGCTCGACGGCGAAGCCTGGGACAAGGTGATCCATACCAACCTGGACGGCTTCTACAATGTGCTGCATCCGCTGGTGATGCCGATGGTGCGACGCCGAAAGCCGGGCCGCATCGTTACGCTGGCTTCGGTTTCGGGTCTGATCGGCAACCGCGGACAGACCAACTACAGCGCCGCCAAGGCCGGTATTATCGGTGCCACCAAGGCGTTGGCGCTGGAGCTAGCCAAGCGCAAGATCACGGTTAACTGCGTGGCGCCGGGCCTGATCGACACAGCGATGATCAGCGCAGAAGTAGTCACCGAAGCGATGAAAATGATTCCCCTGCGGCGCATTGGTCAGCCGCAAGAAGTTGCCGCCACGGTTGCCTTTCTGCTTTCTAGCGACGCCGCCTACATCACTCGCCAAGTGATTTCGGTCAACGGAGGCTTGGCCTAATGCGCCGCGTGGTTATCACCGGGCGCAGCGCGATTAGCCCCATAGGCAACGATCTGGCCAGCATCATGGCGCATTTACGTAGCTGTAAGAACGCGGTGAGTCACTTCAAGGAGTGGGACGAATACGCGGGTTTGAACACGCGTTTGGGTGCTGCTGCCAAGCCGTTTGAGCTGCCCGAGCACTACAACCGCAAGGCTCTGCGCTCGATGGGTAGGGTGGCGATAATGGCGACCCGCACCAGCGAACTGGCGCTAGCAGACGCCGATCTGCTGGGCGATCCGCTGGTGCGCAGCGGTCGAATGGGCGTGTCCTACGGCTCGTCTGCCGGCACGCCGTCGTCGATGAGCGACTTCGGCCGCATGCTCAGCGAGAAGAACACCCAGTCGATCAGCGCCACCACCTACATCAAGATGATGAGCCACACCGCGCCGGTGAATATCGGCGTGTTCTTTGGGCTAACTGGCCGCGTCATCACCACCTCTAGCGCCTGCACCTCGGGTAGCCAGGGTGTGGGTTATGCCTACGAGGCGATCAAGAACGGCAAGCAGGTGGCGATGATCGCCGGCGGCTCCGAGGAGATGCACGTCACCGCTGCGACGGTGTTC
>QIMA01000071.1 GCA_003233535.1 Rhodanobacteraceae bacterium | reverse complement strand
TATGAACCACTACACCGCTCCTGCGGAAAAACCACTGGCCTACCAATGTCCTGCGCGAGCATCGCGCGAGTTCATGAAACATCCGGGTTAAGAGAAAGGCCCCGCCGTCACCGGCGAGGCCCCTATTGTCAATTCAGCAATGTTTGACCGCGTTAGCCTGCTAGACCACGCCCTGCGCAATCATTGCGTCAGCCACTTTGACGAAGCCGCCTATGTTGGCGCCCTTGACGTAGTCGACGTATTTGTCGCTGCCGCTGGAACCGTACTTTACGCAGCGATCGTGGATGCTCTGCATGATATCGCGCAGCAGTTTCTGCAGTTCCTCCTCCTTCCAGGTGATGCGCGCCGAGTTCTGGCTCATCTCTAGCCCGGAAACGCCTACACCGCCTGCGTTGGCCGCCTTGCCCGGAGCAAACATGATCCGCGCCTCTTGGAACAGATGCACCGCGTCCAGTTCGGTAGGCATATTGGCGCCCTCAGAAACTGCGATTACACCATTGCCCAACATCGTCCGCGCGTCATCGGCGTTGATTTCGTTCTGCGTTGCACACGGAACCGCCAACTCGCCCGGCACCGACCATGGGCGCGCTGAATTACCGTGAAATTCAGCACCAAACTTGGTGGCGTATTCCTCGATCCGGCCGCGCCGGTTGTTCTTCAGGTCTTTGACAAAGTCCAGCTTCTCCTGAGTGATACCGGCCTTGTCATAAATAAACCCGGACGAATCACTCATGGTCACCGGCTTGGCACCCAGCTGGAGCAGCTTCTCAACCGCGTGTTGAGCCACGTTACCGGATCCAGACACCAGCGCAATGCGCCCTTCTGGCGTCTTTCCAACGTGGGTGAGCATGTCCTGCATGAAATACACCGCACCGTAACCGGTGGCCTCGGTGCGGATCGGGCTACCGCCGTACTCCATGCCCTTACCTGTCAGGACGCCAACGTAGCGATTGGTAATCCGCTTGTACTGGCCAAACATGTAGCCGATCTCACGGCCACCGACACCGATATCACCGGCCGGCACATCGGTGTCTTCGCCTATATGACGATAGAGCTCGGTCATGAAGCTTTGACAAAAGCGCATGACTTCCGCGTTTGATTTGCCTTTGGGATTGAAGTTAGAGCCGCCCTTGCCGCCGCCCATGGGCAACCCGGTCAGCGCGTTCTTTAACGTCTGTTCAAAGGCCAGGAACTTCAAAATGCTCTGATTCACCGACGGGTGAAAGCGGATACCGCCCTTGTAGGGACCAATCGCATTGTTGTTTTGAATGCGGTAGCCGCGATTGACTCGCACATGGCCTTCGTCGTCGATCCAACAAACCCGGAATGAGAGCACTCGATCAGGCTCAGCCATGCGCTCAAGAATCTGGTGCTCGTGATACTTGGGATTCTCTTTGATGAAGTCCAGGACGCTATGCGCGACCTCCTTAACCGACTGAATAAATTCAGGCTGACCCGGATTGCGTTTCTCTACACCATCAACAAATTCTTCTAACGAAGGAACCTCTTCACGACTCATTGCACTACTCCCCCACAGTGAAAGCTTGTGATTATTGGTACGCACTCATCGCCGCCCCGACGCCCCTGCGACTGACGCCGCACCGAACTTCATCGAAGACGAAGAGCGGCTGAGATACTGGCCGGAACCGTGCATAAGGCCAGGGTAATCATACGCCTTTAAGTTTTACGCAGCGCACCGCACCCGAGCGGAATTGCCGTGATCAGGCTTTCACATGACCTACACGATTGATTCGATTGGTTTGCGGGAAGTTAGCGCGGCGAACTGCAGCCGAACAACGCCACCGCGGCGCGCGTCAGCACCCGCGGGAACGGTCGTGCAGGCTGCCCGGCCAACGTTGCGCGGACCGGGCTGCCCAGTCAGTTGCGACGGTCGTAGCGGATGCCGCGCTCGACTTCCTTAATCGCGTCGCGGACATGCCTTAACGCCTTAACCCGATGACCACCCTTGTCATGGGTCGCCTTGTCTAACGTACGTTCCGCCGACTGCAGTTTATTGAGTGCCTTCTGCATGGCTGGCTGGTCGGCATAGGTCTGCCCGGCGTAAAAGCCGCCGCCGATGGCGGCGATCAAGACCAGGCTGAGTAAGAGTTTTGATTGATTCAACATAGCCACGACACCTCATTGCAAAGAAGTGGTGCCGGCGAGAACCGCCGGCCCGTGCCTCAATAATACGCACTGCTGCGCAATCGGTTGACAGGCAAACGGACGCGCGGTGCCTCAGCGGTTAACGAATAAACCGACTCAAGGCAGACGGCGAGAATTGGCTAACGTTTGCCGGGTCATTGGTCGTCATCGGTTCGCGCCCATTCTTGGCCAATCCCTGCACATGATAGCGTCCTGACTGGAGATCGTGGAAGGCATAGACGGCTGGCAGCGTCGCCGGCATTTCGTAGTAGTTCTTCAGGAACGCTAAACTCACTCGCCAGAGTTTTCCGCTCTTGTCGTACTGGTCGGCGATCGCCGCGCTCCAGCTGTCTTCATCAAGATAGAAAACGCGTTTTGAATAAACGTGGCGCCAGTCTGACTTTAGTGTCGCCTCGATCACCCACACGCGATGCAGCTCAAAGCGGGTGCGTCCTGGATCCATATGGCCCGCCTGCAAAAGTTCCTTTTGCTCACCATCGTCGAGCCGATAATTGTTGTAGGGAATTAGCATCTCTCGCTTACCGACCAACTTCCAATCGAAGCGACTGGGCGACCCGTTGATCATGTCGGTGTCATCGGCGGTGCGCAGCCCATCGGCATTGGACACTGACATATCGAACGCCAATAGCGGCGCACGAAGTACGCGGCGGCGGCCGCTGTCGTACAGCCACGCTGAACGCGGCGCTTCGTCCTGATTCAGGGTCTCGTGCACCAGCACGCCGGAGCGAGCCAACCTGGACGGCGCGGTAACTGCCGATTTGAGCGAGAACAAGCGGTTTTCCAGAGTTTCGGCGCTGCCCTCGCGCTGGTAGTAGTGAAACAACACTTCGGTGTTGCGCGTGATCAGCGTGAACTTACCGTCCTGATAAACGTTGGCATCGCTGTCAGTGCTGACGATGTACTCCCCACGCCAACGCGTGACGTGGTTCCAATAGACCTCTAAGCCGCTGTCCGGCTGCGGAAACGGTATGCCACCGTAGGCGCCTTCAATGCCGTTGCCGCCGTCACTGAGCTGGGCGCTTTCGGCATTCTTGCGCGTATTGTCGTAGACCCACTGCGGAGCCGCGTGGCTGCGACGGCTGGGATATACCGGGATGCGAAAGCTGTCGGGGTAGCGCTTGAGCATTCCCTGCAAACCTGCTGAGAGCTGGTCAGCGTACTGACCCACGTTCGCAGCGCTAACCGTGTAGAGCGGTTCGTCATCGGCATAGGGGTCCGGATGCATGGCCCCCGGTCCCTCATAGCCGTCGATAGGTTTTGTTAAGCCACCTTCCCATGCCGGGATCGTGCCGGCATCGTTGCCTGCGCGCTGCGCCCCGAATGGGGTCAATTCGCCCTCTTGAGCAAAGACGCCAAACGGCAACGCCAGCGCCAACGTGCATCTCACGGCCAAGTTAACGTTAAACCATCCCATTGACATTACCTGCGGCTACGAATCTTACGCCGAGTCTAGCCCAACTCTTCACCCAAGCATTGGCAATAATGCGTAGCTGAGTTGCCGCCGCAAGTTGATCACAGCGAACCGGCGGGACAGCAACGACACACGCACGCGAGGCCGACTTGCCCCTGCAGCACTGCCGGACCCATCCCATAAAATGGGCGCATTGGGGTCGAAACGAGTGCCGCACGCGTTGCATCGAAACGTCTTTGGCGATCAACAAGGTATCCTTTAACCATGAGCGATACAGCAAAAACGGACGCGCAGATGGCCGCGACGGCAACCACCGGTGCCGGTCGCCTTAGTCGCACACAGCGCTTTTGGGCACTGCACACGGGCGGCTGGGCCGGATACGCGGTGCTCAGCTATCTCACCGCAATGGCACACGGCAAACCCTATTTCTATTACCAAGTGGCGATTCCAACGGCGATCGGCGGACTGATCCTGACCTGGGGCCTGCGCTACGTCATTCGCGCCGCCTGGAGCCTGCCGCCAGCGCCGCTAGCAATGGTGATTATCTGGCCAATCATCGGCGTCTCTGGGCTGATGGGCGTGGTCTACGTCTGGGCCCTAAGCTGGGGTTACTGCTGGAACTGTCGCCCTGAGGGCGTGCTCGGTTATCTGGCCTATATCGGCAGTTTCATTTGGGTGGTGATGGCCTGGGTGGCGCTGTACTTCGCGATCAAGAAACACGAAGAGAGCAAATATGAGGCGGAGCGCGCACTGCGTGCGATCGCCGGTGCTCACCAAGCCCAGCTAAAGATGCTGCGCTACCAGCTAAACCCGCATTTTTTGTTCAATACGCTCAACGCCATTTCCACTTTGATTCTGGACCGTGAAGGCACCACTGCCAATCGCATGGTCATCCGGCTAAGTGCATTTTTGCGCCACTCCTTGGACAGTGATCCCATGCAACGGGTGACGCTACGCCAAGAACTGGATGCACTGGGACTGTACCTAGAGATTGAGCAACTGCGCTTTGAAGATCGGTTAGTGGTCGATCTTGATATCGACGAGGACGTTGAACTGGCCTTGCTGCCCAGCCTGCTACTGCAGCCGCTGATCGAAAACGCAGTGAAGTACGCGGTGGCACCGCGCGTTGAGGGTGGCCGGATTACCCTTCGCGCTCAGCGCCAATCCAGCGTGTTGGAAATAGTTCTGGCCGATGACGGTCCGGGCTGCCATGACGTGGCCGGTCGCGGCAAGAACAATGGCCACGGTGTGGGCTTGGCGAACACGCGCGAGCGGATGCGGGTGCTCTATGGCGACCGCCAATCCGTGCAGGTGCTCAACCCGGACGAGGGTGGTTGTACGATCGTGCTGCGTTTGCCCTTTGAAGCACAAAAACACCGCTCAAATCGCGCTGATTGAACTCGGCGCCGCCCGCGCGAACTGGACTGGCCTAGAAATGACCGCCACTGATCAAACCAAGCAACCCTCCGCGCCGCCCTCACCGATGCGGGTCCTGGTAGTCGACGACGAGCCGTTGGCCCGCCGCGGCCTACGTCTGCGCTTAGCCAGACATGCGGACATGGTGGTCGTAGCGGAGGCGGGCAACGGTCTGGCGGCGCTAGAGGCGGTCAGTCGGGAACAACCCGACTTGATGTTTCTGGACGTGCAGATGCCCGGTCTGGATGGCTTTGGGACGCTGGAAAAACTGCCGCTGGGACAGGCCCCGATCACCATTTTCGTCACTGCCTATGATCAGTATGCGGTGCAGGCCTTTGAAGCTCGCGCGCTGGATTATTTGCTCAAACCAGTGGAGGACGAGCGCCTCGACCAAGCTTTGGATCGAGCGCGCGCGCACTTTCGTGAACAGCGTGCCGAAGTCCACTGCGAGCGCCTGCTGGGGCTGCTTGCAGACTGGTCGGGTAAGTCCGAGTTGAGCCTGGAATCGGCGTTAGAAAATGGCGCCAAGCCACAGCCAGTCGAGGAAACGCTCACTGTCAAAGATGGACACAAGCTGCTGCGCGTGCCGCACCGGGACATCCGCTGGATCGATGCCGCAGGCGACTACCTGTGCATTCACGCTGGCGGCGAAACGCTGGTTGTACGCGGCACCATGAAGGACATGGAAGAGCGCCTGGACAGCCAACGCTTTCCGCGCATTCACCGCTCAGCGCTAGTGGCCGCTGAGCGCGTGCGCGAGCTGCGTCCGCATCTGAACGGAGAGTACTTCCTGGTGCTCGATTGCGGACAAATCCTGAAGCTATCGCGCAGCTATCGTGACCGCTTGGCGCTATTCAATACCTGAACCGATCGCTCAACCGCTGCCCGGCGCTGCTTCCAGCACAGTTCCGGCCACCCATTGGGCCAAGCTCGGACCTTTAGCCGGCGTATCGACCGGCGCATCCATGAACCGCCAGCCCTCACCGATCACCGTTTCGCTGGCCATAAGCCGCGCAGTACGCAGCGCCAACTCCCTTTCGTTGGCGCTATCGACGCGAACGACATAGCTCAGCACACCGTGGCGCAGGGGTCGCGCGGCAACTGCCTCAACGGCCGCGCTACCGGGCACATTTCTCGTCCAGGTCAGCATTGCTTGGCTTTGCGACCATTGCGCGGCAAACATACCGCTGGAGCCGATGTTGGCGCCAAGGGCAGAGACGGCCTGCTGCAGCTGCGCGCTATTGTCGATGCCCGCTGCCTGTAGATGGCCCACCGGCTTGAAGCTGATCTCGGCAAACCACGCGCGCTCCTCGGCCAAACTCACGCGCTCATGCACGACCCAGCCAAGCAGGTGATCGGGCAGCCGGCGACCGTGCAGTCGCGCCGCTGGCTTAAGCCTGGACGCCGCAACGAAACGAAAATGCGCTGGCGTTTGCAGGCGGGCATAGGCCGGGCCCAACTGGATGGGGCCGGATTGACGAAGCACGCCAGCGGTTGCGCGTTTATCACGGCGCCGCTGAACTGCCGGATCGACCTGTACATCTTCGTCGTTGGTAGCGACGGAGGCAGGCGCTTCCCAGCGTTCAGACGGCCCGTTGACGGCCTGACCACGCTTGGCGACCGCGTCGTCCATTTGGGATTCGCTGAGATTGTCGGCCACCAGTGCGGAGTAGTAGTCGTCAGATCCGGGTTCGAGACCGACATACCCCAGCTGCGGATCACCTGACCCCAGCAAATCAGCGGCGAAGTAGAACATGAACACGCCGAGCAAGGCTGACAAGAAAAACGGAACCTTAATATCCGTATCTGGGTCGCCCCAATTTTTGATCAGCGCGAACAATACAACGCCCGGAATGAGTAAACAGCAGATACCCAGGAGGGCGCTGCCACGCCAGACCCGAACGACCATCCACAGTCCCAGAACCATGATCAACAGGTAGAGGAAAATAAATCCCATGACGTTACTCCAGTTCGGCCTTTACGACCTGCGCGCGCTTGAGGCTAATAGTCGCGTAGCCACCGCCCATTCGCGAACGCAGGTACAGATCCTTGCCGTCGACCTTTTCCAACAGCCCTACGCGGACGCGACCACTGATGAGGTGCAGGCGAATATCCTGACCAACGAAATTCCCCAGGTTGCCTACCGCGATGGGATCGGGCGTGCGATTTTGCGACGCGGCGCCAATCGCAGCTCCACCGCCATTGCGCAAGTGTGCCTCAATCCACACAGCATCGTCTTGGGCCCATGCTGGCGCCGCCAAAACCATCAGAAAAAGGCATATGATCAATAATTTACGGGCAATCATCGGCACTCCGAGCTCGTCTGCGCTAGTTAAACTGATTCACCGCCATAGTTTTTAACACTTGGCGAAGATCGAGGATACTAGATCCATCACAATCCGCCTCATTCGTGCGATTCCTGCTCGGCTAGCTAGCCCGGATATTTCATGAACTCGCGCGATGATCGCGCAGGACATTGATTGCCCAGCGGTTTTTCACAGTGTTTTTTCAAGAAAAGGGAGCGGTGTAGTGGTTCATACACCCGACTGAGGAAAAGTCGCTGGGCGATCAAGGGCCTAG
>QIMA01000045.1 GCA_003233535.1 Rhodanobacteraceae bacterium | reverse complement strand
ATCGGCGACGATCTACTCAGCTGGCCGGGCAAATGGTTCTGGTGGCCGCAAGACCGCCAGGCGCAAATCGAACTGCGCACCGATCTGCCCAGCGGCTGGCAAATGAGCGCGCCCTGGCCACAACCTGATCCCAGCAAGCCGGTCTATCGTCTCGACGGTTGGCCACGCAGCTGGCCAGCGCTGGTTGGCCTGGGCACCTTCGAGATCGAGCGCCTGCAGCACGGAGTAGGGCACATCGACCTCGCCGTGTTAGGACCGCTGGACGCGCAAAAGCGCGCCAAACTGATCCGCTGGGTCGATTACACCACCGGCCTGCTCGATCAGTCTGGCGGTTTCCCGCTGCCGCAGGCTCAGGTTCTCGTCGTACCCATCGGTGGCGGCAACGGCCCGGTGCCGTGGGGCCAGGTCTATCGAGCCGGCTACGGCGCTGTGCACTTTTTCGTCGACGCCGACGAGAGCTACCAAAGCTTCGTCGACGACTGGACTGGAGCCCACGAACTCAGCCATTTTCTGCATCCGTATTTGGGCAACGAAGGTCGCTGGATGGGCGAGGGCCTAGCCACCTATTACCAGAACGTCTTACGCATCCGCAGCGGCGACCTCACCGAATTCCGTGGCTGGCAAAAGCTGATGCAGGGCTTCGAGCGCGGCCGCAAAGACCACAGCAACGGTCAAACCCTAGATCAAGTCTCCAACGACATGGGCGAAAACCGCGCCTACATGCGAGTGTACTGGTCCGGCGCAGCCTATTGGCTGCAAACCGACGTTGAGCTGCGCAAGCGCAGCGGCGGCAAGCAGAGCCTTGATCAACTGCTCAAAGCATTCGCCGCCTGCTGCCTACCCGGACAGCGCACCTGGAAACCCATCGAATTCGCCCGCGAACTCGACCGCCTAGCCGACACCGACATCTTCGTTCCTGCCTTACGCGAAACCGTAGCCGCCGAATACTTCCCCGATTTGCGGCCGCTATGGGCCGATCTAGGCCTGCGTGTGGACCGCAGCAACAAGCTGCAGGGCTTTAGCGACGATTCGCCGCTGGCTGCGATCCGTGAGGAGATTAACACCGCCCCGAGTGCGGAGGAGATGCGGATGGCGGGGCGCTAGGCGGGTTCTTCGTAGGAGATGCGGTGAGGCACGAACCGCATCGAACGCGAATCTGATTCGAATCGCCTATCCACCAACGAACAGCCTCGCACGAGGCCTGATTCCGCCCCAACAGGCGGTGCGAAGTGCAGGGAAGCACCGCGTGAGCTAGCACCCGCAGCCTCGCCACAGACTCTCAGACCGGCTCCGTGATCGTTAGCGAGGTAGGGACGCTGTCTTTGCAATCAATCCCCGATTCAGGCGCAACGGCCTCCCCGCCAGCGCTCCAATCCCGTATCATTTCCACCCCCACCGCCCGGGTGGCGAAACTGGTAGACGCAAGGGACTTAAAATCCCTCGACCGCAAGGTCATGCGGGTTCGATTCCCGCCCCGGGCACCATCTAGCCCGGAGTTTCATAAACTACATGCGCCCTCGCTAGGCCCTTGATCGCCCAGCGACTTTTTCTCAGGCGGGTGTATGAACCACTACACCGCTCCCTTTCTTGAGAATGGTTCCGCATCAAGCAGGCAGCCGATTGTTCTGGTGTTGTAACTAGTGACTAGTTACACTTTTGGTGTCCGGAGAAACGTCTACAGTGTCGAAGCATGACAAGACCCTTGCGAAGATCGTCTCGAAGCCGACACCGTCAAATGTGCGTTGGAATGACCTGTGTGGGGCATTGAAGTCGCTTGGCTTTGACGAAAAGACTGGGAAAGGTTCAAGGAGGAAGTTCTTCCACAAGGGAAAGGATGTCCTAATCTGTTGCCACGAGCCGCACCCTCACCCAGAGGTGGATAAAGGTTGTCTTGCCGACATTGCTGAGAAGCTAACTGCTTGTGGGCTCATCTAGGAGCTGATGTGGATTCAATGAAATATAAAGGTTACCAGGGGACCGCAGAGGTCAACGCAGAACGCGGCGTGTGCTGGGGGAAAGTGCTTTTCCTAACCGATGTAGTTACCTACGAGGCGGTCAGTGCGTCGGATTTGCGCCGAGAGTTTGAGGAAGCCGTAGACGATTATTTGGAAACGTGTAAGGAGCTTGGAAGGGAGCCATGTCGGCCATTTTCCGGGGTTCTACAGGTGCGGTTACGCCCCGAGTTGCATCGCGAATTAGCGAAATGTGCGGCAGAACGGGGTGCAACTATTAACGCGATCGTAGCAGGCGCTGTTGACGCATATGTCGGAACGCGTCAATCCCTTTGAGACAGTCAGCGGCCAGTTCGCGAGCCCTATGCTCGCATGCTTATCGTATGCGAAGGGTCGAAGACCGAGCCCAACTACCTGCGAGAGTTCATCGCGCACCACCAGCTCAGCAGTGCTAACATTCGGAAATCGGGGTGCCCGGTTTGCCGGCTTGATCTCTTCGTGCGGACGGAATATCTCAGCCCGGAATGTAACTTTGTCCGGCTACTGATGCATGCGACTTCCGGGAAAGGGGGCATTCCGCACCCCCAATAACACGATGTCGGGCCATCCCTGGCCCCTGCGGCGTGCTCATTGCTCCAGCCTCAGCTTGTCTCAGCTCCAATCACAGACAGCTGAGCGGTTCGGTGACGTTGATATTGAATGCACAGCGCGTGTCAGCGCCGTTGTCGACGATGATGTCGGTGGAGAATAGGTTGTTCAGCAGGCGCGATTGTTGTGCCGCCGGCTGCACCAGTATCCCATTCCAGCCACCGCCGGCACCGTTGAACTCCAGGCGGTTGTTGCTCAAGACCGTGCCGAAGCTGTTGAGTATGAAAGCGCCCAGATGATTGCTTTCCAGCCGGTTGCCGTCGAACAGGACGTCATTGTTGGGTCCTGCGACCCGCACGCTCCACTGCGCCGCTTGACTCAGCACAGAGTCGCGCACCCGCCAGGAGTTGGCCAGGGGTCCCAGCCACAGGTTGGTGCGGTTGTTGGAGATGTTGCTCTGATTGATGACCACCGAGTAGGAATCGTTGCCGGCGACGCCGACGTTAAAGCGATCAATGCGCACGCCATTGAGAGTGATCATGCTATTGCCGTCCAGGCGCAGACCGGTACCGCTGATCTGGGCGCCAATATTACGTACCAACAGATCCCGAATCTGCACATGGCCCTGGCCGGCGGCGATGGCCAGGGCTGGCTCGTTCGGGTCCAGACCGCGAAACAACAACTCGCCGTTGCCGTCGCGACCGACGCCGGCCAGGGTCATGCGTCCGGGCAGGATCAGCGTGTCGTTGTACGGTCCGCACTGCTCATCGATCACCAGGGTGACGGGGAAGCTGGGCTGGTGAGTGGCCAGGAAGTTGGGCAAGTTAGCGCAGCCGCCAACTTCGGAGACGAAGCAGTAGGCCGTGGCAGTGGTTGCGGCGGCGGGATCGCAGGCTAGCGTCGGGTGGGCGAACAGGGTCATGCCGATGGCGATGACTGCGCGCCGCGCTGCCGGGGCGAGTTTTGCATTCGTTGAGTTGGGTGTAGACAGAACCATGGTTGCTCCTGTAGTCGCTGCGGCTGAAATGCCGTACTACTGCTAATACGGAAGCGCGGGACGGATACGACATCGGGTGGCACGATAGCCACTTGGCGTGGCGCCGCAGATTGACCAAGGAAACTGCGTCTGATCTGGACATTCCATCTGGCGCGCTTGGCGACACCGTTCTGTCGAGGAGGCGACCATCTCGCTAGACTGAATTCGAAAAGTCGTGGGCTTTTCCTTAATAATCAAACTACTACGAGGGACTGAAACTTGAAGACCACTGACAGCGGCTTGCAGCCGGAGTTTCATGAGATTCGTGGCGAGGGCGACGCCCGCTTCTAACCCGGATGTTTCATGAACTCGCGCGATGATCGCGCAGGACATTGGTAGGCCAGTGGTTTTTCTTCAGGAGCGGTGTGGTGGTTCATATACCCGACTGAGGAAAAACCGCTGGGCGATCAAGGGCCTAGCGAGGGCGCGTGAAGTTTATGAAATTCCGGGCTAGCACAGTGAAGGGCGAACTCAGCGTATTGGCTGCACGACTAGCCGTCGGCCTTGGCCGCATCCGCCAGATATTCCTCCATCCGCAATTCCGCCCGGGTCACCGCTGTTTCCGAAAACAGCTCCTTGTGCCGAAGTACGGTCGCTTCGAATGCGTACTTTTCGAGCCCGGCTTCCTTCAGGGCGTCGTAGCCGGCGGTGACGTCGGTGCGCTCTATGACGCGTTCGGTCGCGGCGATGATTCCGTGGCGCTTAACCAATTGCCAAGTTTTCGAGGCTTTGGTTGCTTTGCCGTTGTTGGCGGACAGAATTTGCTCGTAGGCGTAAATCGCTTCCAAGCACTCGCGTTCAGCGTCGTTTTCCGACCCGTAGGCAATGGCGTTGAGCTGGATGGCTCGATGCTTCGCTTCTTCGGCTAGATCATCGCGATTCCGGTCGCGGGCGTTCTTCGCGAAGATCTCGCATTCCTTTGGGGTGGTTAACCTCTCTACGCGCTGATCCATAGGGTTTCCTGGGTAAGCCTTAAGGGTACGACCATACTAGCGATTGATCGCCTTGTGTGTCGATTCTAGCTGAGTGAGCGTAGCGGCAAACAGGTTTGTTGCCTCTCAGCCTGCGCGACGCAATCGCTGCCGACCAGCGTTTTAGTCGGGATGCAGGCGACGTTGACGCAGGTACCACCGACCCGATTGCGCTCAATAATCGCGACTTTCAGTCCCTCTTGCCCCATTCGGCTGGCAAGTGCGGGGCCTGATTGGCCGGTTCCAATGATTATTGCGTCGTAGTGCTCAGTCTCTGATTGCTCCGAGATTGCGGCCGCTGATGCGCTGATCTTACGGTATTCGCTCGGGGTCGACGGCGGTGCAGCAACGATCTGGTGGCGTCCCGTGGTAATTGGGGACCGCACCAGCATTGCTGACTACGGGCTTCGTTCGCGGTTGCGTATTCGCCAGTTTCCCAGGCTAGACTGGCGTCTGTATGGCCAGGAAAGGGCGGTATGACAACAGTATCGATCGAACGTTCGTTTAGCTTGCTGCTCGGCGCCCTGTGCCTACTTGCCAGCGCTTGTAGCTATGGACAGGGGAAGAGCATGAGTCAGTCTGCGGTTGCGGTCGGTGCTGATCCAGTCGTTGTCGAAGAGCTTGATCAAATCGACAGCTTTCCGGGCAGCCTGCGCGACGGTCAGCCGACGGACGGTGGCTATGAGCGAGCGCCGATTGCCGAAGCCGAACCGCTGACAGACGCAGAGAGCGCGGCGCTGCTGCAGCGGCTAGAGCCGTTGCCGGTTCCGGCTGACGATCAGCAGACCTTCGCGCTGCGGCCGGATAGCCTGCCGCCGCCAAGGACCGGGGCGACAGTGCAGGGAGAGTTTCCGCCTGCGGCCGAGCGAGCGCCGCCGACAACGACTGCGCCGACCGGTCTATTTCAGGTTTTGCGCTATGGACCCGAAGGCGAGGTCGGGATTGCTGGCCGGATTAGTGTCAGTTTCGATCGGCCGATGATCGCGGTGACCAGCCATGACGACAGCGTCGCTGGCGGCGTGCCGCTGCAGTTGGAGCCGGCGCTGGCTGGACAGTGGCGCTGGGTGGGGACGCGCACCTTGATCTTCGAACCCGAGGCAGCGCGGCTGCCGATGGCCACCGACTATCAGGTGCAGCTCAAGGCTGATGCGCGGGCCGCCGATGACAGTGCGCCGGCCGAGCCTGTGCAATGGCGATTCAGCACGCCGCCGCCGCTACTGCAGCGGCACCAGCCCGGTGGCAAGGGTCAGAAGCTGCAGCCGTTGATCGTGTTGGATTTCGATCAACGAGTGGGCGAGGGCATGTTGCCGCACATCCAGCTCAAAGCCGATGGCGCTGGCAAGCTGCCGCGCCTGCGGCTGGCGAGCGAGACGGAGATCGAGGCCGATCCTCGCTTAGCCTCTGTCGGCACTGAGCAGGATCGTCAGCGCCGGTTGATCTTGAAGCCGGACGCAGCGCTGCCGACCGACACTCGGATCGAGGTGATCGTCACCAAGGGCGCGCCGTCTGCCGAAGGCCCGCGGGTGACCAGTGCGGCGCAGAAGTTTGACTTCAATACCTATGGCGCCTTCACGGTCGTCGAGGCGCGCTGCGGCTGGCGCGGCGCGTGCACGCCGAATGACGAGTTCCGCCTGCGTCTGAGTAATCCGCTGGCCGAAGATCAGGATCTTGATGCACTCGTGCAGATTGAGCCGCGCTTCGAAGGTGTGACCATACGCGGCCAAGGCAGTTATCTGACTGTCAGCTGTTACAAGCCTGGATTGCGCGGCTACTCGATCGAGCTTTCGCCTGAACTACTCGATGTCCATGGCCAGACCATCAGCGGCGAGCGCCGCTTTGAGTTCAAAGTGGGCGCGAGCCCGGCAGTGCTAATCGCCCCGCGGGATGGCTTGATAACGGTTGATCCTGTTGGTCCGCCGCGCTTTGTGTTTCACAGCGTCAATTTGGCGGAAATTCAGCTGCGGGTTTTCAGCGTGCAGCCTGAACTCTGGGACGACTATTTGGCCTCAGCTGACGTCGGCTGGAAAGACAACAAGCGGTTGCCGCGCAAACTTCCCGGCCAGCCGATTGCCGAGCAAGTGCTGCGCATAGACGCGCCTATTGAGGAGATGGAAACCACGACCCTGGAGCTGCTTCCATGGCTGCAGGGTGAGCACGGCCACCTGATCGTCGAGCTGACCCCCAGCAAGGCAATGGGGCAGGCGCAAATGCCCGACCACACGCAGCCAACCGCAGTTTGGCTGCAGGTGACTCAGATCGGCTTGGATGCGGTGCTTGATGGTCGCGAGCTGCACGCTTGGGCGACGCGCCTGGACGACGGAACCCCGCTGGCCAAAGTGGATCTAAGTCTGCTTCCCGGCGCAGCGAGTGGGCAAACCGATGACAGCGGTCTGGCCCGATTGGCGCTGCCGTCCGCTGGTGCTGCGGGTCCGGTCGGCGCGCGGCTGAACGCGAAGCTGGGCGAGGATGTCGCCTTCTTGCCTGAGAACAGCCGCTACCGCTCGCGCGGCGCGTGGCAGCGGCAGGCTACCAATGACGAGTTGCGCTGGCACGTGTTCGATGACCGGGGCTTGTACAAGCCCGGCGAAGAAGTCCAACTCAAGGGCTGGCTGCGGGTGGTTGAGAACCGCCTCGACGGCGGTTTAGCGCTGCCCAAGGCCGCAGGTCCGGTGGAATACAAGGTCATCGATTCGCGCGGCAATGAGTTGCTCAAGGGCACCGCCGAACTCGGCGCGCTGGGCGGCTTTGCACTCGATTTTGAGCTACCCGACACCCCAAATCTGGGCGCCACTCGAGTGCAGCTGCGGTTGCCGGAGGTGGCCGGTATTGGCGCCAGTATGCATCAGCATGTCTTCCAAATTCAGGAATTCCGCACGCCAGAGTTCGCCGTGGATGCCCAGTTCGCCGAGCAGACCGTCTATGCTGGCGACACGCTACAGGTGCGCAGCTCGGCGCAGTACTATGCCGGTGGCCCCTTGCCTGGCGCGCCGGTGAGTTGGCGCTTGAACGCCACCCCGACTAACTACAACCCGCCCAATCAGTCCGACTACAGCTTCGGTATCCAGAGTCTTTGGTGGCGTTCGATGGCCAACGAGGGCAAGACCGTCAGCGCTCAGTTCAGCGGCCAGACCGACGCCAGCGGGTATCACGACCT
>QIMA01000068.1 GCA_003233535.1 Rhodanobacteraceae bacterium | reverse complement strand
CGTGGACCAGGGAGGCGAACACCCAAGTCGCCTTCGCTCGGCCGCAAGGAGCCTGCTCTGCCTAATCCTGGTCCCCTTCGTAATCCGCGGCGACTGGCCGTGGTGGCGACGCTGGCACTTTGCCCTGTTCACTTTGACCGCAGTGCTATCGCTGCCGCTGCTGTGGTACTGGCGCCTGCTCGGCTACCACCTGTACGGCACGACCTCGGTGCTGCTGCCGCCGCTAATAGGCGGCTAGTGGCAAGACTGAGCGCCCACAATGGGCGCTCAGCTGGAAAGTCAGGCACCGACTGTCAGCAAGGCCCCATCGAAACGACGCTGGAATTGCAACATAGCGCGCTCTGAACGTAAACTTACCGCCTGAACCGGCAACATTTACTAGCCAATGTTGCATGATTGCGCCCTGCGTGATGCTGGCGTGCACGATTGATCCGATCGTTGCGGCTTACGCCTGCATCTGAATTAACAGATCAACTCGGGGAATCGCATGAAGCTAGTTCGGGGCTTAGCAGCCGTTTGGGCGCTGTTTGTTTGTGGGGCTGTGCAGGCGCAAAACCAGACACTGCTAAAGGAACTCAATCCTGCCGCACCAACCAGCTTTGAAGCTGGCGACACGGTGGTTTACCGGATCACCGCCGCGTGCAACAACTTGGTCGGCGGCTGCGGTAACTTGTCGATTAGCGATCTGCTCCCCCCCGAACTCGAAGCGCTCAGCTGCAATGCGCCGCCTTCGGTGACCTGCACCGTTACCGGCGGCGGGACCGGCTACACGATTACCAAGACCCCCTACAACGGCGGCGACACGCTAGCGATCACTCTGACTACGCGGGTGCGGCTCGGCCAAGATCCAGCGGTTAATATCATCAATACGGCCAATGCCACCGCGGGTAACGTGACGAATCCGATGATTAGCTCATCGGCGCCACCGATCACCGTGACCGCCGGCGCGCCCAATTGGGAAGTGCGCAAATCGCGCGTTGACCCCACCGGGGTCCAGCCGGCCCCGGGCGCTCCGGTTACTTATCGGGTTCAGTTGTGCTCAATAAGCGGCATCGGCAACGTTGATCTCGACAATGCGGTCATCGTCGACACGCTACCGGCAGGTACCACGGTAGTGAACGCAGGCGGCGGCGCTGTTGCGCTCGGCCCACCGACCACGGTGACCTGGAATCTCGGCGCGATTTCCTTGGCCAGTCTTTACGGCGGCGCAGCATCCAATACGACCCAATGCATCAGCCGCTTCTTGACCATCGACGTGCCGGCCGCGCCGACCTACAACATCGGCGACATGCTGATCAACAGCGCCAGCGGAACGATAACCCCGCAGGGCGGCGCCGGCACCGGCATCGGCCCGGCAACCGTTAACGACACGCTGGTCGGCCCGGTCGGCAACGCCAATCCGACCAAGTTTGGTAACGATGTGGCACCGTCCGCCGGGTTCAACAACATCACTTGGCGACCCGACTTCAACACCTCCGGCTCAAATGTCGCGCTGACTGATTTTTCCTTCGTCGATGTGCTGCCGCCAAACGCGCCGGGCACTGCGGGACCGTTTGATCTTGTGTCCATTCGGTCTGGCACCTGGAACGCGGGCGATCCGCTGCTCGGCTATCAGATCGTAGCCGACCTGCAAACCGCACCGGCACCTTGCAGCGCTTCCACGGGGGTATACGCCACGGTCACCGGCGGCACCGGACTTGCCAACAACGCCAATCAGAATTTCGCTGCCGGCGCGGCCTTCCCCGCCACCAACCGCTGCGTGCGCTGGGCCTTCCGCAATATCGGCACGGGCGCCGCAAATGAGGTGCCGCGCGCCTTTAGTTTCGGCACGCGCCCGCGAATCATTCAGTTTGTGCCCAACGCCACCCCGACCGGCACCGTGACCAACTGCAGCTTTGTTCGCCTGACGGCGGGCGCGGGTCCTGCGCAAACCGAAGGCCCGGCCTGCGACACAATCCTGATTGAGCCGCCTACGCCGGCTATCCAGATCAGCAAGTCCCGAGTCGGCTCCGGCCAGATCCAGCCGACTACCGAACTGGTGTTCCGGCTCAGCTTCAACCATCTAGGCAATGACTCCACCGGCGACATCGTCAATCCCACGGTTGCTGACCTGCTGCCGGCCAACCTCGAATTCGTCGCCTGGGAGAACTACAGCTACTCGGGCCCAGCCAATCCGCAGCCCTACCTGACCGTGACCGAGAACTACGGCGGAAGCGGCCGCACGCTGCTGCGCTACACCTGGAACCCCACGGTTCCCGCTGGAGCAGTCACCTTCGCCGGTACCCCGGCGATTGGCGGCAATCCGGCCACCTTTGTCCGCACCATCGGCAACAGTCAGATGCCGGACATGGACATTCGCGTGCGCGTGCTGCCGGGCACCGCAGCGGCGACCTATACCAACGAGATGTCTGTATTCCACCAAGGCTCCGCTTTCACTTGCGGCGGCGGCGGAACGACCTCGGTGATAGACGCCGACGATCTGGATGCTGACGCCAATTCCGCTGAGCCTCGCTGCCAGAATGACCTCGACTACACCGTCATCGACGCCGCCGTCCTGCTTGGCGAAAAGTGGATCCAGGGCGACACCAGCTTGGCCAACGTTGATGACCCGACCGATGCCATCACCCCGCCGGGTGGCGTATGCCCAGACTATGGTCTGACCTACGGCTCGATCGCTGACCAGTACACGCGCTTTCCGTGCGTGGCACAGACCGATCACGGCGGCAATTTCGTTTACCGCGCGCGGATTCAAAACGCCGGCAATCTGAATCTGGACGACTACTTCCTGTACGACCTGCTGCCGTTCGTCGGTGACACCGGCTCCGGCGGTCCGCTATCGATGACCGCCCGCGAGTCGCGCTATCAGCCGGTGTTGACCGGCCCTGTGACCATCGAGAGCAGCAGTTCCGCCGGTTCGACGCCAACGATCGAGTACACCACCACGGCCAATCCCTGCCGACCCGAAGTGGGCTTCACAGCCGGTTGCGCCGCAGCGACATACGTCCTTGCGGGCGCGGTCGCAGACTTCAACCTAGTCACTGCCTTCCGTATTAGTGATTTCTCCGGCGGCGATTTCGGCACCCTGGAAATCATCGAGTACAGCGTGCCAATGCGCGCGCCGATCAGCGGCGGCCCGCCGTCCATCGTCGGCAACACGATGATCTTCAATCCGACCTGGAACTCCTTCGCCCATCGTGCCCGCGAGGCATCCGCCGGCAACAACGGACCGCTGCTGCAGGTCGCCGAGCCGCCGAAGGTGGGTATCATCCTGCCCGAGCGCTATCGGTTGGGTAACTTGGTTTGGATCGATAGCAACAACAACGGCAACGCCGACATCGGCGAACCCGGCATCAATGGCGTCACTGTCAGCCTGTGTCGGGACGACGATGGCAGCGCCGGACCGAGCGCGGGCGACACTCTGCTGAGCAGCATCCCAACCAACACGCTGTCCGCTCAGCCGGGCAAATACGCCTTTGATACCTTGTTGGGCGGCAACAACTATTATTTAGCGATCGCCGACGGCCAGGCCGCACTGGCCGGCCTGCTCTCGTCGACCAACGGCGAAGAAGCTGCACCGAACAACGACACCGACAATAACGACAACGGCTTTGGCGCCTCCGGGCCGAGCTGCGCTGGCAGTGCCATTCGTTCCGGCTTGGTCACTCTGGGACCGATGGGCACCACCGAACCCACCACCGAAGTTGTGCGCCTGGGCAGCGCAACCGATGATGACAATGACGGCAACGCGATCTACCCCGATCTGCTGTCCAACTACAGCGTCGACTTTGGTTTTGTGCCGCTCAGAGACTTGGGCGATCTACCCGATAGCGGCGCGGGCACGGCCACTGGCAACTATGAAACCCTAGTCGGCAACGGCGGCGCACGGCACGTGATCGTGGCAGGCCTGCGGCTCGGTGCTTGCAACGATGCCGATCTGGACGGTCAACCGAATGTCAGCGCCAGCGGCGATGATGCCGGCGCTGCCTTCTTTACCGACGGCAGCTGTGCGGTTGCCGGCGACGACGAGGACGGCATCAACACGACCGATCTGGACGCCTTGTTCGTCTTCGGGCCGGCGCAAATCGACTTCACCGCAACCAATTTCACCCTTGCGTCTGCTACGGCCTGCGGCTACATCGATTTCAACAACGACGGCAGCTTTAGCGGCAGCGAGATCGCCACCACTACGGTTCCGGTCGCCAGCAACAACGCCCCCTTCAGCTTCAATTTCGGCAACGTACCGGTGGGCGCCAACGGCACCCGCTACGCACGTTTCCGGATCAGCACCGACGGCACGCCGTGTAGCACTGCGAACGCTAACGGCGATGCGATGAGCGGCGAAGTCGAGGATTACGTGACCACGATTGCGCTGCCCACCGACTTGGGCGACTTGCCCGATGTCTACGGAACCCTGCTGGTCGACAACGGCCCGCGCCATCCGGCCCGACCGAACCTGCAACTCGGCGCCTGCTTCGACGCCGAGACCGACGGTCAACCAGGAATGCTGGCGCTCGGTGACGACATCGGCGCTGGCACCTTCACTCAAGGTGTCTGTGCGGCGGCCAATGACGATGAAGACGCGGTCCAGATCGCCGACCTCAACCAGCAGATCGGCGCACCGGCCACCTTGCGCGTTGATGTCGTCAACAACACCGGCGTCCCGGCTCAGGTCTGCGGCTTCGTCGATTGGAACGGCAACGGCAACTTCAACGACACCGTTGGCGGCACGCCAGAAACGGTCAGTCTGCCTGCGCCGAACGGAACGGCAGCAACCTTGGTGCTGAACTTCGGCAGCGTGCCGCAGCAAGCGGTGCTTGGCGCAACCTACGCGCGCGTCCGCTTGAGCACTGACCTGGGTGCATGCACACCGGTCGGCGCCGCCCCCGATGGTGAGGTAGAGGATTATTTGATCACCATCACCGCCACCGACTTAGGCGATTTACCAGATCCCACCTACCCAACGCTGCTTGCTAGCGGTGGCGCAGTACACACGATCGTTCCGGGAATTTTCCTCGGTGCGAGTGTGGACGCCGAGGTTGATGGCCAGCCGAACGTTGGCGCCAACGGCGACGACAGCGCGTTCTCAGACGATGAAGACGGCGTGGTTCACCCCGGCGTCTACGGCTTCACCGCCAACGAGTTGATTGCCGGTCGCGCAAATCCGGTAGAAATCACCGCCAGCATCGCCGGCTTCGTCAACTGCTGGTATGACTTTGACGCCAACGGCAGCGTGCTCGACGTTGGCGAACTGGTTTTCGCCGACACGGTGCTAGCCCCCGGCACCAACACGTTATCGGTCAACGTGCCGCAGTCAGCGGCAGGCAACGATGTCTACCTGCGCTGCCGCTTCACCAGCGGCGCCGGGCAGGCCACCGCACCAACCGGCAGCGCGCCCAACGGCGAAGTTGAGGACTACGTGCTAACCGTCATTAGCGCCGACCTGGGCGATTTACCCGATGCCGGCCCAGGCATCGGCAGCGGCAACTACGAGACCCTGCTGACCAGCGTGGGCGCCGAGCACATACTGCGCGCCGACGGCCCGGTGTTTGGTCCCTCGGTTGATGCGGAAGCCGACGGTCAGCCGAATGCGGCAGCCAACGGCGACGACAGCGCCGGTATCCCGGACGACGAAAACGGCATCACGGTCGCCGACCTGACCTTCATCGCCGGTTCTCCGGCAACGGTCCGCTTCACCGCCAGCAATCCGAATGCGGCAGCGGCAACGGCCTGTGCTTACGTAGACTGGAATGGTGACGGCGACTTCATCGATACCGTCGGCGGAACGCCCGAGTCGGCAACTGCGGCGGTGGCGATAGGCGCCGTAAACGCAGCGCTGAGCTTTAACTTCGGCACCACCCCGACCAACGCGGTGCAAGACACTTACGCGCGCTTCCGCATCAGCACCGGCGCGTGCGCACCCAACGGCCCGCAGATCAACGGTGAAGTAGAGGATTACGCTGCGACCGTGCTGCTGCTGGACTTGGGCGATCTGCCTGATGGCACCGGCGGTATTGGCAACGGCGACTACCAGACCTTGCTGGCAAACATGGGCCCGGCCCACGTGATCGTGCCGGGGATCAAGCTCGGCACCGACGTCGACTTCGAAGCCGACGGTCAGCCCAACGTGCTCGCCGACGGCGATGACAGCGCGGGCAACACGCCGGACGATGAAGCGGCGGTCGACCAGACCGTACTCAACGCCCTATTCCGAACCGGCCCCGCGCTGGTGCCGGTCGATGCGATGAATACCGGCGGCTTGGGCGTGGTCAACGTCTGCGGCTTTATCGACTTCAACGCCGACGGCGATTTTGACGATGCGCTCGTCGGACCCGGTGGCTACAGCGAGACCGCAGGACCCATCGCCATAGCTGACGGTACTGCAGCCACTTCAGTCGTGCTCGACTTCGGTACGATTCCGGCTGACGCCATCCTCAACACCTATGCGCGCTTCCGGATCAGCACCGACGGTGCATGCAGCCCAATCGGCACCGCGGCCAACGGCGAGGTCGAAGATTACCCGCTGAACGTGATTCCGCTGGACCTGGGTGATCTGCCCGAAAACGGCGGTAACTGGAGCACCACGCTAGCCAACGACGGCCCGCGCCACGTGATCTTTCCGGAGATCTTCCTCGGTACCGTCGAGGATCTGGAGATTGATGGACAGCCCAGCATCGGCGCCGATGGCGACGATCTGGTCGGCGTGCCGGATGACGAAGACGGCGTCGACGAGACCACTCTGCGCTTCATCGCTGGCCGTACCAGCACGGTTAACGTCACCGCCACCAACAACAGCGGCAGTGCGGCAACCGTCTGTGGCTATGTGGATCTGGACGGCAACGACAGCTTTGAGCCGTCCGAGTTGGTCAGCGCCGCAGTGCCCGATGGCAGCAACGGCATAATCGTACCGTTGGATTTCAACGTACCGATTAGCGTCGTCACCGGCTCCAGCTACGCCCGATTCCGCTTCTCTTCCGACGGCAGCGCGTGCGCACCGAACGGACTGGCACTGGACGGCGAAGTCGAGGACTACGTGGTCGAACTGGTTGAGTTAGACCTGGGCGATCTGCCCGATACCGGCGCAGGCACGGGTAACAGCAACTATCAGACGCTGGACAGCGATTCCGGTCCGGCGCACGTGATCGTCACCGGCATGAAGCTGGGAGCTGAGGTCGACAACGAGGACGATGGCCAGCCCAACGTCGCCGCTGACGGCGACGATATGGCCGGCATGCCGGATGACGAAGACGGTGTAGCGCCAGATCAGCTGGAAATTTTGGCTGGCCTGACCGGCGTGATCGAAGTCACCGCGATGAACCAATCCGGCCTGGGTGACGCCAACGTTTGCGGCTTCATCGACTTCGACGCCGACGGCGACTTCGCCGATCCAGGCGAGGTTGCGGGACCGCTAGCGGTAGCAGACGGCACGGCCAGCATGATCGTGGCGCTGAACTTTGGCACGGTGCCGCTGGATGCCGCGGAAGAGACCTACGCACGCTTCCGGATCAGCACTGAGCCAACCTGCAGCCCAATCGACGAAGCCCCGAACGGCGAAATCGAGGATTACCCGCTGCTGATCACACGTCGTGACTTGGGCGATCTGCCCGACACCGGCGCAGGCGTAGGCGTGGGCAACTACCGCACGCTGTTGGCCGACAACGGTGCGGCCCATGACATCGTCGATGGCTTGTTCATGGGTGTCGGCGTCGACCAAGAGATCGACGGTCAACCGAAT
>QIMA01000229.1 GCA_003233535.1 Rhodanobacteraceae bacterium | reverse complement strand
ATTAACCCGCATTTCGGCTGCCGTCTTCACCCAATCGCGCAGCCGTATGTCGCCGTAGCGATACTTGCTCCCAATCTTCATGGCAAGCGGTGTTTCATGTCGGTTGAATGCCTGGTAAGGCAGGAAGCTCAAAAGATCGTATAGCGGAGCAAGACTTACTCGGCCCTGGGGTCGAAGAAATAGGGAGTAGTTCTTCGCGTGCGCATCGGAGCCGGCGATCATCCAGTTAAAGACCAGGACACGAAATAGCGTTAGCACGTCCTCCGCTGGGCGGATTGAGTGAGCATAGAGGACGTCTGCCATTGCCTTGGGCGACGGGCCACCGTCATTCTGATATTTCGTTTGCGGATGGATGCCGAGGGCTTGGCAGAAATCCTCCTGATGGATGCGCGTGTGCTGTCCGTCCACCAGGGCGCGATCGTAGCGCTCAACGCACAGCGTGACCTCTGCACCAAATTTGAGCACGACCGACGGCGCCGTTGGCAGTCCGACGGATCGTGCGAGCCTGAAGCAGAAATGTTCGTTTTCTGCGATGCCTTTGAACTCTCCACTCGGTGGTTTCAGAATGTGTGTGGTCGGCGTGCAGCCGGCAGGGATGCCCCATTTGTTGTCATGGAAATGCACGGCCATTTTCGGCTGCGCTCCGGCAAGGCTGAATTGACCGTGGTCGCCCGGGTCACGGGCGATACCCTGGTTTGTCCGAAGATCGCGCAACCGTCGCTCCATCTCAGAGTCGCTTATCCACTGGATTTCGGGCGCACTACTCCGCCAATTCGCCAGCCGCTCAGGCGCGACGAACGAGACGGCGCCAGCGCAGTCCTCTCCCATGCGCGACAGCAGAGCTACCGGATTGTTGGCTGATACTTCGAATCTCCTCGCCCAAGCGCGCAAAGTGTCCTGGTTGTCGGGCAATAAGCCCCAGAGTACGGATGTGACGATTTTCGGGGGATGGGAGTCAGCCGCTAGAGGAAGAGACAACGACAGCGGGGTAGCGTTCGGGAATGAACGCCACTGTGGCGTGTAAACGAAATGCGGCTTGCCGTTGTCGGTGCTGAGTTCGCCGATGATTTCTTGGTTGAGCAGTACCGCTAAGGACATTAGCGTTTCTTGCCGCGATGAAGACTTAAGGGATCGGACTCGAGAAGCTTGCTTCGTTCGTTGATGCTCGTGGTTGCCGATCGCCATTGCGCACCCATCTCCTCAGGCAGGATGCTGACCAGCTTTGCGAGCTCAGCGGCGCCATGCTGTAGCCGCATGAGTGCGTGTAGATCGTCTGGCATACCACCAGTCAAGTGTTTGTCCAGCTCGCTATGTCCAATGCTGGCAAGACTTCGCGCCTCATCGGCGGCGTTCGGGAACGCACCGGATGCTTCGCTCAAAGCCTGTTCCATTTCCTCACAGAGGCCGCTGGCTAGCTTTGACAGCTCAGCGGTTCCTTCGTTTTCACTCGAAGATTCTCTGTTAGCGGGTGTATCGGGATCCGTTGGACGCGGCTCATTGTCTTGTTTCGCAAGCTCTGTTGAGCTCGCATGCAAGGACAGTCCAAGGGTATTGATGGTCTGCAGGATCAGCCTAAGCTCGGCTCGGGGCTTGCCTTTCTCCGCGTCGATTAGCCACTGTCGGCTCACTCCAGCCGATTTGGCTAAGTGCGCTTGATCCCAGCCGAGGGCCTTTCGCCTGGAGCGAATGATCAGCCCGATATCTTTTGGCGTTCTGGCAAGCACCCCGACGCGACCTTATGTAAATGAATGACGACATTATACAGATGTACGCGTTCGTGTACACAGAAAATGTAACTGATCGTTTACAAAATATGAAAGTCTTCGTACGAAGACTTTTGGAAGATGCGCATTCGGGTAAGCTCCAATGGCCACCTGAGTGAAGACACGTTGTGAAGCCCAGAGCTGCGAGTTAGGTTGTTCAAAGATGCAAGCGGGGTGGTGACGCTGGTTCAGGTTCTATTGTCGGGTTAAATGTCCAATGCAGCTTGCACCCGGCGCTCGACTTGCGCACAGTCGACAGCTGCGCAATAGCCGAGTAGCCCGGAGTCTCTATGTCTAGCAAAGATCGTAAGTTACCCGCCCACTTTGCGCCTTGGGCGCGGCAGTTGGCAGAGCTGTATTTTTCCGCCACCACCGCCATGTTTATCGTCCATGGCAACGTCTCTGATCCGGTTAAGGCGGGCAAGGGCGGCTGGGGGACGCTAGGCGACTTCTTGTCCAAACAGCTGTTTGGACGTTGGGACCTAGTCTTGGGTTTCGACTTGGGTCGCGGTTTACGCGCGCTCGGCGGCGGCGATGTAGAGCGCCAACGGAAGATGGTCGCGCTGCTCAATCGCAAGCTGGGCGACAGCAGCAAGCTCCCCCGCGAACCGGCGGTGGTGCTCAGCTTGCTCGACCGGGTGGTTATGGATTTACTCACCGATACGCCCGGTGAGCGGCAGTCGATGGCGCTGGTGATTGATTACGCGTCGTTCCTGGTGCCAATGAGTGATCGCTTGTCGCCGGCGGGCGCGCAAAATCTGGTGACGATGCTCAACTGGGCGTCCAATCCGTTCGTTAAACAGGCAAATTTGGCTTTCATACTGGTTGATTCCCGGCTGGGTGATTTTCACGATCGCTTGGTCAACTCTGCCCACGTCTCAGCGATCAACGTGCCGATGCCAGAGCTGAAGGCACGGCGCGACTATCTGGACTATTTGATCGGCGACGATGATCCGAAAGACTTCTCCGATTTCGGCGTCGAAGAGCTTTCCGTACTGACTAACGGTGTGTCGCTGTCGGATCTGGCCGTGTTAATTCGCGCCTCGCGCGATGCCGGCAAGCGCTTGGACGAGGCGACTTTCAAGGAGCGCAAGAAGCGCTTGATCGAGCGTCAGGCGCAGGGCCTGTTGGAGTTCATCGAGCCCAAGTGGAATCTCGATATGGTCGTAGGCCACGTCGCGGCCAAGCAGCGCTTGCGCGATGACGCGGAGCTAATCCGTCAGGGCCATTTGGACGTGGCGCCAATGGGCTATCTGTTCAACGGCCCCGTCGGCACAGGCAAGACCTTCCTGGCGACGTGCCTGGCCGGCTCGATTGGCATGCCCTGCATCAAGCTGAAAAATTTCCGCAGCAAATACGTCGGCGAGTCCGAAGCCAATCTGGAACGCGTGCTCAATGTACTGCGCGGATTGGGTCCGGTAATGGTGATTATCGACGAGGCCGACGCGATGCTCGGCGATCGCAGTGCCGGCGGCGATTCCGGTGTCGGCTCGCGCATCTTTGGGATGATTGCCAACGCCATGGGCGACACCGCCTATCGCGGCAAGATCGTCTGGATGTTGCTTACCGCGCGCCCCGATCTGTTACCCATCGATCTCAAACGGCAGGGCAGGGCGGAAGTTCATGTGCCGCTGTTCTACCCGCAGACCCAAGAAGAAATTGTCGAGTACTTCGTGGTGTTGGCGAAGAAAGTCGGCGCGAAACTCACCGCCAGAGCCGTCCCGGACGTGCCGTACGTCGGCAATTTGTCCGGCGCGGATATTGAATCGCTAGTTACCCGCGCCTGGCGCCAGGTTCTGCTAGCAGGCGAGAAATCGATCACCAAGAAACGCCTGACCGAGACCATCGAAGGCTTCATGCCCTCGACGCAAAGCCTGGAGCGCGAAATGCAGGAAATCGCCGCCATCATCGAATGTACTGACAAGGAGTTCTTGGTGCCCTCAGCAATGGCCAAGCTGGAAGAGCACGGTGGTCGCGAAGGACTGCAGCGGCGCTTCCAGGCGATTAAACGGGTTATTGAGGAGATGCGTTAGCGTTTAGGGCTGAGATAAGATGGAACTGGATGGCAAGCGTATCGATGATGCGGTGCTGGCATTGCTGGCCACGTTTAGTTTCGACGGCGGTCGCAGTTGGAAGGGCTTCGACTGGGATGTATAGCGTCGACTTCACGAGCGCGGCCTGATTAGTGAGCCGCAGCGAGCTTGCTCGCGATTCTCTGCTAAAAATGATCATTCGTTCGAGCTCGCGGCTCAGTATTTCGCAGCAACAATATCGGTCTGCGAAAAGTCGTTGCCCTTAAACAGCAGTGGCTCCTGGGTGGCTTTGGCCAGCGCGTAGCTCATGCAGTCGCCGTAGTTGAGGCTGGCTTGATGGCGACCCTTGCCGAAGCGCCGGTAGGCCTGAGCCGCGATTCGGCATTGCGCGATATCGAAGGCGACGACATCCGCAGTAGCGGCCGAAACAAAAGCATCGAGCTCTTGCTCAACGTCATCGCCGAACCAGCGAGTCAGTACCAGCTCAGTTTCCAGCATCGTAGCAGCGCTGACCAAAATGACGGGATCGTTCTCAATGGCCAGCGCCATTGATTCTGATTCCGGCTCGCGCGCGAGAATGGCAACAATCGCCGAGCTATCCAGCACCATTACTGCGGCAATCCGTCTTCGTCATAGCCGAGGATTTGTTCAGCACGCTCTGTGCTCAGCCTCGGCCGATTGGATAGCCTGTCCGCAATTGCAAGTATCCGATCTGCTGCTCCCGAGCGTTGGCGCATCGACTCCCGCCGAAGGCGCTGCTCCACGGCTTTTCTGATCGCGGTCGTAATGGACTCGCCGGTGATGGCGGCGAGTTCGCGCGCCTTGGCGTCCGTTTCGGCGTCCTTGATGTTGATCGCCACTATAGATTCTTCCTAAATAGGAAGAATCATCCTAGCATGGCTCGACTGGTGCGATTGATCCGGCGAAGAGCTACTCGTTCTGCACCAGCCGATCGCGCAGTCCCGCTCTCAATTTTGCCAAGGCTTCAGGCTTTGCCGTCCAGTCCAGTGGCCTCGGCGATAAAGCCGGTGCGGACCAACGCATCGCCCATGGCTCAGCAAGCCTCCGGCGGCAACGACAGCGTCCGCCGAATTTCATCGGATTGGAACCCGATTGCACCCGGGTTGCGGCAGCCGGGCAAGATTGCCGTGTCGAACAACTCCTCTACCGCGCCGTCGATGCGTAGCTCGTGGGCCACATCGCCGCTGCGCAGATCAATCACCTGCAGTGCGCAGCGTGCGCTGACACCGCGCTTGGATAGCTGCTCATCGAGTACGAGATCGCTGAAGGTGCGGTTTTCGCGCTGCTTGGAAATGCCCACCACCGCGTAGTCGCCGACAAAGCTCAAACCGCGCATGAAACCTGGGCAGAAGGCCACCGGCACGAAGCGGCCGGCCTCAAGATCGGCATAGCCAAACTCGCCGCTGCCGGCATTCAATAGCCACAGTTTGCCGCGATACCAGCGCGGCGAATGTGGCATCGATAAGCCGCTGAGCGCGGTCTCGCCACTGGCCACGTCGATCAACAATCCGCCATCGCGACGATGCTCGCGCCAGCCCTCGTTGGCGTCACTGCGACCGACGCAAGTGACAAACGCTGGCTCGCCGTCACGCATTGCCAAACCGTTCAGATGACAGCGATCCTCGGCCGCGTAACGGGAAACAAACGGCGGCTTCCAAATCGGTCGAAAACTGAACTGCGGGTCGGGTCGCCCGAGGCAGGAAAACAGCGTACTGACGAACAGCGGCTGGCCCTGCGCATCAACGGCCACGTCGTGGATGTCCACGTCTCCCGTGGTGTACGCCAACTGCGGTACATACCAGCAATCGTATGCCTGATTCTTCGCCCCAGCCGTTAGCGCATTTTCAAAGCGCCACAGCTGCCAAAGCGTGGCAACCCAAAGCGATTGCTCGTGCACGGCCAAGCCCATGACGCGAGCCAGCGTTCGATTGAAGATCGCCAACTCGCCACGCTCATTGAGCCCGACGAAAAATAGCTTGCCGGCCTGATAGGTACTGAAGGCCAGCGACGCGTTTTGTTCGGCTAACCAGGAGACGAATAGTCGCGAGGCGTGAAATTCGGTGCGGTTCCTGGTCATCGGTTGGCTTGTGTCTGAGAGCGGTTACGGACGACCAGAGCATGCCTGAAAGATGCCGCGATCGTGAAGCCCCTTCGACTTGTCGCTGGCGCCGAGCAAGTACGGGATGTGTCGGTGCCGCCCGAGAGCGAAGCGTTCTTTGGCAATCAGGGTTTTCACTCGGAGCAACCAGCGGTGGTCGCCGGATGAGCCGATTGTGCTCGTCCTGCGTGGCTATTCGAATCCGTCCGCGTGCAGTGCATCGGATTGATCCGGGACTACACCGGTTGGCCACACTCCGCCAATGACGCTGTAAATGCCGCCGCTGGCTGGCCCTAGCGGATCAGCATCAGGCTGTCCGCTAGTGCCGCGGATGGCATAGTTCCCCGCGCTAGAAGAGCCGACTCCGCCATCGATGCTGGAGTGCTCGATGCTGAAACTTGCGCCCTTGCTGTTTTGATCGGCAGACCCGGGATTGGCCATGGCTGCCTGCCCGATCAGCATCAGCGCCGCGATTATTCTCGGACCCGTCGGAAAGCGCGAGAGCAGTGTCGACCTGCCGCTATCGCGCCCGCTAGCTCGGCGGCTAGGCGTGGACGTTTTCATCGTGCCGTCTCCGCCACCAGCGCGGCCATTTGCGCCTCAAGATTCTCCAAGCGCTGACGCAGAGCGACGTTCTCCGCCTTGAGCGCAGCCGCGGTTGCCTTGGTCTCCTGACGCAGCGCATTCACCCCTTCAATCAGCAGCGGCGTAACCATGCTGTAGTCCAGACCGATTGCATCAACGCCGTTCTCTTCGTACTGCACGACTTCCGGCAGCACCTCACCAATCTCTTCGGCAATGAAGCCGATGTCGTGATGGCCGCCATGCTCAGCATCCCAGTCGTAGTACACACCGCGCATACGGGCTATTTTCGCTAGAGGCGCATCGATGTTGCGGACGTTGGACTTCCAGCGGCGGGAAGAGCTAGTGCCGTATTGAACGCCGGGTCCAGCGGCGAAGAAGTCAAAGCCGTCGGTGCTTCGGGTGAAGCTAAAAACGCCGTAGTTGATACCCGAGGTACTCAGAGCGCGGGCCTCAATGGCTATGCCTGTGCCACTGGTCACATCGAACCGACCGGCAATCGTATTGCCGGTCGCAGCTGAAGCAGTCGCATAGAGTGCTCTGCCGCTGACGCTGGCGTTCTTGATGTGCGCGCCGAGGACGCCGCCGGTGGTAGATCGCGCGTCGGCGTACAGAGCGGCGCCTTGGCTACTCCTGCTCAAGAAGCGGCCGCCGTAGGTAAAGCCGATGGTGGCCTCGCTATTGCCACGCACGCCTACACCGCTGGTACTTTCTACTTCACCTTCGACACCGGTCGTCGAGCCGCTGGCTGAACTTGCGTAGCCGTAAACGCCAGTCCCAGAGCTGCTGTTGCTCCGACCGTAGACGCCGTAGGTCGAGCCACTGGAGGACGATACCCAAGCCTCCACTCCGCGGCCGGAGGAGGAAATGCTCTGGCCGTAGACGCCGCTCGATTCCCCGGATCCGGTGCCGAGTCCATAGATGGCGCGGCCGCCAGAATCTGCCGAACGCACGTGCAGCTTGTGGTCGGGGTTGGTCACATCGCCGATGCCGACGTTGCCTGCGCCGTAGTAGGTTTCCGATCCGCTGATCTGCCAGTGTGAGTCACCCGGAGCACCGGCGGGTCCGGTCGACCCAGTGGAACCCGTGGAGCCTGTATTTCCGGTCGGCCCCGCAGGACCGGTTGATCCGGTACTTCCGGCTGGCCCGGCGGGGCCGGTGTTTCCAGCTGACCCCGCAGGGCCGGTATTTCCGGTCGGCCCCGCAGGACCGGTTGATCCGGTACTTCCGGCTGGCCCAGCG
>QIMA01000427.1 GCA_003233535.1 Rhodanobacteraceae bacterium | reverse complement strand
TACCGAAAGGATTCTGGGGGTTGCATTTAAGGTGTTGATCTTAAAGCAACTTCACAGAAATGGTGGCTATGGGTGGACTCGAACCACCGACCTCAGCATTATGAGTGCCGCGCTCTAACCAGCTGAGCTACATAGCCACGAGGGCGCGCACCATGCCACAGGCGCGTCGCGGCGTCCATAGTTGTGGCTCAATAGATGATCGCCGGCGAGGAGTTGGTCGACTCCCGATTCGCTGCGCGTGTCGTCCCGCAGTGCCCCACTACACCAGCCACCCTGGCTAAACCGCGCCTATGAAGACACGAGACAGGCGCGCGCCAGCGTCCTGTGCGTTCGATAAATGAATGCGCGCCAACGGTTGCGCTACATTTGTTGCACTGCAACATAAGTACCGTTATGCTGCATCGCAACATTTATCAGTCGGGAGACCACCACCATGTTTGAGCAAGTCAACACGCAGTTCCTCAGTTTTGGTAAGCAAGCCGTCGAGGCCATGATGAAGGCCAACGCGATCGCCAGCGAAGGCGTCGAGAAAGTGATCGGCGTGCAGCTCAAGACCATGGAAGATCGCTTTGGCGCTGCCTCCGAGCTTTTCTCGATGACCAGCGAAGCCCGTGACCCAGAAGCGCTGAAGACTCTTTTGCCGAAGAGCGTGAGCATGGTGAAAGACTCCGGCGAAAAGATGTACTCCACCAGCCAGGAAGTTTTCGGCATCGTGGCTAAGACCAACGAAGCCCTCGGTGAGTTGGCCAAGGTGAACTTCGAGGCCGCCAACGGCGCGGTCAAACAGGCTGCCAAGGCTGCCAAGTAAGGTTTGCGGCCCAGTGCGACGAGCCCCTCCCTCCCCTTGAGGTTGGTCGCCGTGCCGCACCGGTCGGGTTGACTGACCGGTTCTTGTACAACGAAAGCGGCGCGCCCCATGGATGGGGTGCGCCGTTTTCGTTTGTGGGTCACGAACTCGCACCACTGGCGTCCAGTCGGCGCTGATTTCGGCTGATAGCATTGGCCCTTTGCGCCGCTGTCGGCGACAATGTGCTTAGCGTGCATCAACCAATGGGAGGACCAGTGGCACAGACCCGTGAAGCAACAGTTCCAGATATTGGCGACTTGGATGCAGTACCGGTAATCGAGGTACTGGTTGCGGTCGGCGACACGGTCAAACTGGACCAGGGATTGGTAACGTTGGAGTCCGACAAGGCGATTATGGAGGTGCCTGCACCTTTCGCCGGGACGATCCGCGAGATCAAGATCAAAGTGGGCGACAACGTCTCCGAAGGTGCCATCGTTGCGCTCATCGAAGAGCCGTCCGCTGCCGCATCGACCGCAGACGCGAAGCCGGCAGACGCTTTACCGGCACCAGCACCGTCGGCTGCCGCCGCTGTGGTTCAGCAACCCGCCAGCCAATCGGCAGCCAAGGCAGCAGTCGCAGCGCCGGTCGCAGCGCCCGTAGCGCCAGTGAGTAGCGGTGGTCAACCGGCGCACGCTTCGCCCGGCATTCGTCGCTATGCGCGCGAACTGGGCGTGGATCTGTCGCGCGTAAGCGGCAGCGGACGGAAAGGCCGGATTACCCGCGAGGACGTCAACGGCTTCGTCAAAGGTGCGTTAAGTTCGCCGCAAACGGCCGCTGCATCTGGCGGGCAAGGCGGCTTGCAACTCATTCCTTGGCCGAAGACTGATTTCGCCAAGTTTGGCGAGATCGAGACACAGCCGCTGTCACGAATTCAGAAGATCTCCGGCGCCAATTTGGCGCGTAACTGGGCGATGATTCCGCACGTCACGCAGCAGGACGAGGCCGACATCACTGAGATGGAGTCCTTCCGCAAGCAGATCGGTAGCGAGCACAAAGACGTCAAAGTCACCCCGCTGGTGTTTTTGATCAAGGCGGCGGTGCGCGCGCTGCAGGAGTTTCCGCAGTTCAACTCCGCGCTCGATGGCGACAACCTAGTATTGAAGCGCTACTTCCACATCGGAATCGCCGTGGACACGCCCGATGGGCTGATGGTGCCGGTAATTCGTGACTGTGACACGAAGAGTTTGCTGGATTTGGCTCGCGAACTCGGCGAAGTCAGCGTGCGAGCGCGCGAAAAGAAACTCAAAGCCAACGACATGCAGGGCGGCTGCTTCTCGATCTCATCGCTGGGCGGCATCGGCGGGACTGGCTTTACGCCGATTATCAATGCGCCCGAAGTGGCCATACTCGGCGTCTCACGCTCGGCTATGAAGCCGGTTTGGAACGGCAGCAGTTTCGATCCGCGGCTGATGCTGCCGCTGTCTCTTAGCTACGACCACCGGGTTATTGATGGAGCCGCCGCAGCACGCTTCACCGCGTTTGTGGGCCGACAACTAACCGACATCAGACGCTTACTGCTTTGATGCTGTGGTTTTCAGCGACGCACAACGGCTGCTGATCGATTGTGACCCGTTGCAGGTGGACTGCGCTGCCACTGGTTTGCTGGCAACTGCCGGCTTGAAGGCGCAGAACACCAGCGGGCGTAGGTCCAGCGGCAGACCTGAGGGCTCGCAACGCGGCTCACCTGAGTTATCCAGTGTGTCATTGGCAACACGCGTTATCCTCAATCCATCCACGACCAACCAGGTTTGCGAATTCATGGGCAAGGCAACGGAAGTACGGATACCGGATATCGGCGACATCGACAAGGTTCCAGTGATCGAGATATTGGTCGCGGTAGGGGACGAGGTGAAGGCGGATCAAGGCCTGTTTACGCTCGAATCTGACAAAGCCACGATGGAAGTGCCCTCACCCAGCGCCGGCGTCATCGCGGCGATCGAGGTGAAAGTTGGCGATGAGGTTACTAGCGGCGACTTAGTTGCGAAGATGACCATCGCAGATGCTGCCGCGAGCGATCCCAAGCCGGCGACGCCGGCCCAAGTCCCCGCGGCAGCGACTGTGGCGCCGGTGTCGGCTGCACACGAAGGCGACGAACGCTGTCAGGTTGCGGTGCTCGGTGCCGGACCGGGTGGCTATACGGCGGCGTTCCGGGCCGCTGATTTGGGCTTGGACGTTGTTTTGATCGAGCGCTTTCCGGTGCTCGGCGGCGTTTGCCTGAATGTGGGCTGCATTCCGTCCAAGGCGCTACTGCACGCGGCAGAGGTGATTGATGAGGCCGCGCATTTTGCCGATATCGGCATCGCATTCGACGCACCAAAGATTGATTTGGACAAGCTGCGCGGTCACAAAATGAAGGTTGTCGGCCAGCTCACCGGCGGCCTAGGCAGTATGGCCAAGCAGCGCAAGGTTCGGGTGGTTACCGGCAGCGCCCAATTCATCGATGCGAACACGATTGAGGTGCAAGGCGAAGATGGCGCCAAGCGTGTGCGCTTCGAGCAGGCCATCATTGCGGCCGGATCGCAGCCGGTGAAGCTGCCCAGCTTCCCCTGGGACGATCCCAGAGTTATGGACTCGACCGACGCATTGGATCTGGCCGACATACCCAAACGCATGCTCGTTGTCGGGGGCGGAATCATTGGCCTGGAAATGGCCAGCGTTTATGCAGCATTAGGCAGCGAGATCACCGTAGTCGAGCTAATGGATCAGCTCATGCCGGGTACTGACAAAGACCTACTCAGACCCCTACAAAAGCGCATTGGCAAGCGCTATGCGGCAATTCACTTGAGCACTAAGGTGACCCGCGTAGAGGCGGGGAAGAAGGGGCTTACTGCCTGGTTTGAAGGCGCGGGCGCGCCCGAAAAGGCGGAGTTCGACCGAGTGCTGGTCTCGGTAGGCCGTGCCGCGAACGGCAACAAGATCAACGCAGTAGCTGCCGGTGTTGCGGTCAGTGATCGCGGATTCATTGCCGTTGACGAGCAAATGCGCACCAACGTGCCGCATATTTTCGCCATTGGCGACGTTGTTGGTCAGCCGATGCTGGCGCACAAAGCGACCCACGAGGGAAAAGTGGCAGCGGAAGTGGCGGCGGGCGAGAAGAGCAGTTTCGTTGCCAACGTGATTCCGTCCGTGGCCTACACCGATCCGGAAATCGCCTGGGTGGGTCTGACCGAAACCGACGCGAAGGCGCAAGGCATCAAGTACGGCAAGGCCGTGTTTCCTCACGCCGCCAGCGGCCGTGCGATCGGTATCGGCCGCACCGAGGGTCTTACCAAGCTGCTGTTTGACGAACGAACCCATCGCGTTATCGGCGGTGCGGTGGTTTGTCCACATGCCGGCGACCTAATTTCCGAAGTGGCGTTGGCCATTGAGATGGGCTGCGACGCCGAAGATCTGGCGTTGACCATTCATCCCCATCCGACGCTTTCAGAAACGGTGAATTTCGCCGCCGAGATGTACGAGGGGACGATCACCGATCTGTACATGCCAAAGAAAAAACGCTGAGCCGGCGACTACTTAAGATGGCGGCAGAGATTGCCGCTCCACTACTTGCTCACAGACTTGTAGGCACAGTCGGCGCCCGCTCGTCCCTGTTAAGCTCCGCGGCCCGATTTGGAACGGATTCTTCATGCTTAGCCACGTCCTGATCTTTGTCGCTGGTCTGGTCATCCTGACTTTGGGGGCCGACCAGTTTCTGCGTGGCGCATCCGACTTAGCACGCCGTTTTGGGGTCAAAGAGTTTGTGATCGGCATGCTGCTGATTGGCTTCGGCACCTCGGCGCCGGAATTGACGGTCAATTTGGCCGCTGCATTCCAAGGCCGCTACGACCTAGCGATCGGTAACGTGGTGGGCAGCAATATTGCCAATATCGGTTTGATCTTGGGCGTTTGCGCGCTGATCACGCCGCTCGCTGTGCACATGCGCTTGGTTAAGGTGGAAACCCCGATCCTGATCGCGGCCAGCATTGGACTGTGGCTGCTGTGTATGGACGGTGATTTGTCGCGACTGGACGGCATCATCCTGCTCTCCGGGTTCGCTGGCGTGATCTTCCTGGTTGCCGCTGACATGAAGCTAGAGCCGGCATCGGTGCAGGACGCGATTGCCGAATCGGCCCCGCCAAGAAACTTTTCAAAAGCTAAGACGACCGTGCGTGTGCTCGGTGGATTGGTCGGATTGGTGCTGGGCGCCCAGTGGATGGTCGAGGGTGCGGTAGCAATGGCTCGTTTTTGGGGCATGAGCGAGCTGATGATCGGCCTCACGGTGGTCGCCATCGGCACCAGCTTGCCGGAGTTGGCTTCGTCGGGAATGGCGGCTTTGCGGGGTCAGGTCGAGCTTGCTCTAGGCAATATCCTCGGCTCCTGTTTGTTCAATATCTTTCTGATCCTAGGCATCACCGCGACCATACATCCGCTGCCCGTCGGCGAAGCCGTGGTGTCGATGGAGTTGCCGGTCATGATTGGCTTTGCCCTGATCACCTTGCCGATTATGTTGCGCAATCGGACGATCAGCAGGAAGGAGGGCGGACTGTTGCTGCTCGGCTACGCTGCCTTCCTGGTGTGGCAGGTCCAAAAATCGGTATGAATCCCACGTTACGCTAGTCCAGCGCTGCCTCGGCCGCCAGCATCAGCGGCTGCGGCTGCGGACAGAGCTTCCAGAACCGCAATCGCACGTTCGCCGTCGGCTGCAGGCAGGAGCACGTGGTCGTGATGGTACGCCGCGATCACGTTGGCGCTAATCCCCGCATTCGCTAGCCGCGCTCATCGCCTGCGGACTAGCCCCAGTCGGCGCAATCCGCGAAGGGCAAGACGGGCTAGGCGTTCCAAACGACTGGCTTGCAGAGCCCCGCGAATCTCATTGAGCTCGGTGGTCAGGTGCGCGACATCGCCGTAAATTCTCTGCAGATGCTGGTCTCGGCGCGACAGCAACCGGTGCAGCTCGGCCAAGTCGGCTTGGTCCAGCGTGCGCCCTTCCTGAAACCGTTCCGAAAGAGGCCTTTCCACGTAAATCGTCGAGTGATCGAGCCCCAACTCGGTCCTCGGCCGTGCCTCGGTGTAGAAATACAGCGCGATCGACTTGCGCGAAACCTCCGACTGGTCGGGCGGCGTGATGATCGGCGGAAACCCGTGCCAGCTGTAGTCGTGAGTTTCAAAAAGCACCGCGCGATTAAAGCGTGGCTCTATCGTGCTCACCTGATCATCTGCGCTGCGCGGATCCTTATGCAACTGGAGTTGCCCGCCCCATGCGCTCTCCCAGTGCAGGTTCAGGTAGACGATGAGGTTCAGCCTGCGGTGCCAACCTTGGCCTGGTTTGCGGTTAAAATCGACGTGCGGGTCTAACTCCTGACCTGGGAGGTTCTCGTGGGTGCCGCCGCCGAAGTACTCCGCGTCGTAGAGCAACTGCGGGATGCCGCTGACCCTGGAAAGCCAAGCGAGGAAGTCTCCAGACTGTATCAGTTGGTCCAGTTTGGCGTAGTCGCCGCCCAACCGACTCATCTGCTCGAATGTGCTCTTACGACCGAGCTTGCCGTTCTCGTCGCGCGCATTGCCGCGCTCAAACCCAGGGAACTGGCTGAGCAAGGCCTCCGCCACGGCGGGGGTGAAGAACGGCTCTAAGACGAGATGCCGAAACGGCTTGGCTGAGTCGAAGTCTTCACGTAGTGCGCTCTGGCTGGTGCGCAAACTGGCGTGCAACATGTCCAACACTAACCGGAGATTCCATGTGGATTCACTACGCCGGTGAAAATGCCCAAAGCGAGCAGGGCGATTAGCAGGATTGACAAACCGATTCGCCAAGTGAGGGATTTCACCGCGCGCATACTGCTGCCCTTGTCAGTCAGCATGTACCAGCAACCAACCCCAAGGTTGTAGACGATGAAGGCAAGAAACAGGATGATTGCGAGTTTGACCATTTGAACAACTCAGTGATTGACGCTGCGATAACTGTAGGGGCGGCATTCTACCCGCCTTGGCCTGTCTGCGTGTGGTGTTCGTGTGACCCTCTCTAAGCTCATCTGGTTCCTGCTGGCAGTTGCCGTCAGCGCAGCATTCGCTGGTCTGGGCAACTGGCAGTGGCAGCGTGCGCTGCTCAAAGAAGGGCTAGAAGATCGGCTGGCGACGGCATCGAGCGATGCGCCGGTCGCGCTGTCGACCGCGCTAACGAGTGGGGCCGCGATTCGCTACACCAAAGTGACGGTCGACGGCGTACTGCAGGCACCGAGTGTTTTTTTGGACAATCAAATTCGTGATGGTCGGGTCGGCGTGTTAGTCGTCAATCGTTTGCGGATTGAGGCGGCCGAAGCCGACTTGCTAGTGATTCGCGGCTGGGTGCCGCTGAGCGACGGCATTCGCGGACTACCAGAGGTGGATCTGCCCGGCGCGGAGCTGACGCTGAACGGCTTCGTCGATCAGCCGCCGGCTGCAGGGTTGAGTCTGGGAGTGCCGCCCGGATCGAGTGATGAGGTCGACCCGCTGCTGGTGACGCGGATCGATTTGGACTGGTTGGAGCAGCGCTGGCAAACGCCGCTGTTGCCCTGGGTGCTCTACCTGGCACCCGCGGCGCCTGCGGGATACCTGCGTGATTGGCAGCCGAAGTACTTGCCGCCGCAGCGGCATCGCGGCTACGCCGTGCAGTGGTGGGGACTGGCAGCGGCGACGCTGGTCATTTATGCCGTATTGAGTTGGCGCCAACACCGGCGCAAGGAGACGAAAAGTGTGGTGACCCATAGGTAACTCGAAGTGTTTCCGCGTCTTTTGCCCTGATATGTCGTTGCTCGTCGCCGCCATAGTTAGCACTATGCCCACTCATCCGGGCTAGTCTCAGAAAAAAATCCATCAGAAATACTTTTCAACGTACTTATGGGACACCACACTAGGACGTCATGAACAACAAGCTACAGATGATATTGCTGGCCTGCGTGTTTGCGGTGCCGGTGCTGATTGCAACCGCGCTGCAAACGCCGCTGTTGCCCTGGGTGCTCTACCTGGCACCCGCGGCGCCTGCGGGATACC
>QIMA01000207.1 GCA_003233535.1 Rhodanobacteraceae bacterium | reverse complement strand
ATCACTTCGTCTGCACCGGCTTCAATAGCAGCGGAGCGGTCAGCCGGCATCGCTCGGGCAGTGATCACCAAAATGGGCAACCGGTTCAAGCCGGGCAACTGCCGAACCAGCGCAATCAGCTCCAAACCATTGACTACAGGCAGCCCCAAATCGGTGATCAGTGCCGCTGTAGGCTGCTGACTCAACACCGACAATGCAGCCAAAGCCTCGGCGTGTGCGCTAACCTCAAAACCGAATCCGGCGAATTCTTCGGACCAACGAGAGCGTTGCATCGAATCGTCTTCCACATAGACCACTCGACCCAAGTGAACATTCTCTCGCTTCGCCGTGGGTTGGATAGCGTCCGACTTTGGCCGGTCATCTACTAAATCAACGTGATCTTCGCCTCGCGGCAAGCCCAGCACGAAGCGACTGCCCACTTGGGCATTCGTAGATGGCTTGCCGGTCGCCTCCCATCCCCGCCGATCCAGGGTCAGACTTCCACCCATCAAGATCGCTAGTTGTCGCCCTATCGACAGACCCAGGCCTAAACCTCGGCCGTCTTTTTCACACTGTTCACGAACACCAAAAATGCGTTCTGCGGCTTCCTCGGGTACGCCAAGCCCCTCATCGCTGACCGCAATCTCAACTCCCTGTAGTGCCACAGCTTCCCAACTAAGCAATACCTGCCCGCCTTCGCCAAACTTCAGGGCGTTGCTCAGCAGATTGTCTAGCAGTTGCGCAAATCGCAGGCGATCAGCCACAACGCGAGTGGATGGATCGCCCTCCATCACCAATTCGATTTGCCGGTTTAGCGCTAAGGACTGCCATCGCTGTATCACTTCATCGGCGACATCAGCTATCGCGATGGTTTGTAGACTTAGCGGCAAATCACCCTGCTGCACTTTGGACCACGCAAGCACATCGTTTAGCAGGGCCTGAATCTGCCCACCCGCGGCACGAATCAATCCCAACCGAGGTCGTTGCGGTGGTTCAGCATCGCGCTCAGCCAGTTGCAACAAACCCATCAACCCGCTCAGCGGGTTGCGAATTTCATGACTGAGGTGGGCGAGAAAGGCCGACTTGTCTGCCGCATTCTGCTCCGCCCAAATCAACTGTTCGACTTCCATTCGCTGCCGATGGCGGCGCTGCGCTGCACGAACGGTTAGGCGGTGACCTAAATAAAGCAGCCCCGCCAAGCCACTCAAGAAACTCGCGATTGCGGGCCAGCGCAACCACCAGGGCGACAGCACGCGAAAAGGCCACTCCACTTCAATGGAATGCTCACGGCTGGCCGGGTGCCAAACGCGTGCCTCTAATTGGTATTCACCACTGGGTATGGTGCCGAAGTTACGCTCGCCATCATCAGACTCGACCCAAAATGTGTCCAGTCCGACCACGCGCGTCTCAAATCGCAACGAGCTAGCTTCACCGATCAACGGCGACTCTAAGGTGACGCTAAAGTCTCGATCAGCAGGCGACAGCGTGGCAGCCTGCTGTACGTCCAGCTCCGTCCACACCCCACCTCGACGCACGCCGGCACGCGTGAGGCGGAGCGAGCGCGCCCTGGGCGCAGGCGGCAGTTTCTCCGGGTCGATACGCAACAGCCCAGTATCCGAAGGCAACAGCAGGACACCATCATCGACAGAGAATGGTCGGCTGCTTAGCTCTCTGCCGATGGGTCCCAATCCGGGCGCTAGGTCGCGCCAGTGAACGCCTCCTTTCTCCAACAGATACAACCCCTCCGGACCTGAAGCCCAAAGCCGCCCCTGCCCATCAACCGCCATCCCACCAGGCGGTCGACCTGACCAAGGTATCGATCGATCGACAGCCCAACCCGTCGCAGTCTGGACCAAGTGATTAATGGCTCCTGAAGTAGCCACCCACCAACCGTTTGGATCGGCAGCAAGCGCGAAGGTCCGCTCATTACTCAACGGGACATACAGCAAGCACTCACAGTCGGTATCGTACTTATGCAACCCTTGCTCTGAAGCAATCCAAATTTCCTCGTGCCCGGCCTGAATATCCTCAATTTGCAAGGGCTCATGCAGATCAGCTAGCACTTGCTTGGCTTGCGGCTTAGAACGATGGACCAGGCTGAGCCCACTGCCATAGGTGGATGCAAGAACGGTATCGCTGGAGATTGGCTTTACCAGATCGGTGAACCCTGGACCGAGCCGACCCAGATGCCAATGTTTCGCCTGACCCCGCTCGACGTCCAATAGACTCAAACCCTTCAAGTGCGCCACCCACAGCGCCGGACCCTCAGCGCTCGCTATGGCCCACAAATTCCCGGTCGGCAGCAAATCATCGGAAACCTCCGTCACCAACTTCGAAGTCGAGTCATAGCGAAATAATCCGCGGCTCCTGGTCCCGATCCAAACACCGTCCGAATCGGACACGGCGCTAGTAATACGCGCGTCTGGCAGTGAATACTCATCCCCAATATCGGAAACCCAAGCTTCGACAGCAATTGAAAGTGCCGACACATGGACGAGTCCTGCACCACGGCTGCTCATCCAAATCGCCCCATCCGCTGCAACATGCAAATCGCTCACACGGCGGGAAGGGAGCCCGGTATGAGAACCGCGCGACGCCGGGAAGTGCTGCCAATTGCCGTCAGGACGTCGTCGGGATAGGCCGAGCGCACGCCCTACCCACAGCGACCCATCCAAGCCCAGCGCCAGTGCGGAGGCACTACCCAATGCCGGCTCTTCATCCGCAAACAGCGCGCACGCAAGCTTGCTAGATCCATCAAGTAGGCAAACGCCATAGTCATGGACCGTCAGCCAAGTCCCCTGCTGCGTGCTGAGAATCGCGTCGATTCGGCCACCAACTAGCTCGAACTCAGGGACCGGGATCGCCACGCTTCCACCACTCTCGATGCGCAGAGCCCCACTCTCGTGGGTTCCTACCCAGATATCGCCGGTGACGACGTCTTGCTCCAGTGCGAGGACCGAAAGTGAGTTTCGATCGCCTTGCACGGATACTCGTTCGAACGTGCTTCCATCAGCACTAAGCTTAAGCAGCCCGGCTTGGTACATTCCGACCAAAATGCTTCCGTCCGCAGATTCCTCCAGTGCCCAAACATCGTTGCTCGGCCAACCCGGCGTTCCTTCCACGCTAAAATGACGTTGGAAGCGACGATTCTTGTCTAGCAGGATCAAGCCAGACTCAGCCACGCCGTACCAGAGTCGATCGCTCGAATCGACCAGAATGTGTTCCACCGCCCCAAGCCGTGCGCCGTCAGCCTCCCAGCGCTGAAATCGTTTGCCGTTGAAGCGCACTAACCCGGCGTCGGTACCGAGCCACAGATAACCTGCGGCGTCCTGAGCAAGGTTGGTGAGTTCGCTGGAGGGCAGCCCATGTTCGATTGACAACCGCCTAATCAGCGGTGACTGACCCGTTACGTAGGGGCTGTCTTCGGCACGGATAGGCGCCGAGAACAAGCACATCGCCATGATGGCGGCGAACAACACCGTTTTAAGATTTTGCCCGAAGTCCAAACTAAGCCCCCTTCAACTCTCGGGTAATTCGGGGTTGCGCCTCAGGGTCGTCGCCGACCCGCCCCTACGCCCCCGGCCTTTTAGCATCTACTATCGGGGCCCTGTGCGCGAGGATTTCTGATGCAGGCTCGTCCTACCTTTCCGCTGCGGCTGCTGTTGGCCGCGATCCTGGTGCTGTTGGCGCTCGGTGCCTTACTGACGCTGACCTACGCCACGGATGCCCTGCTCTCGATCGTCGACCGTTTGGAGAGACTTCCTGACTGGATGGCCTGGGGTCTGGCAGGACTCATCTTCGTCGTTATTAGCGCGACAGCGTGGTTAATATGGCAGCTGTTTCGGCCGGCGCAGGCGCGCAAACGCAGCGAAAGCAAGGTCGACCGCAAATCCTTAGAGATTCGCCTGGACAAGCTACCTGAGCAAGCGACTGAGCGTGGTCGGTTGCAAGACGAACTGGTCGACATTGACCGGCGAGCCGCTCAATCGCAGCTCTACGTAGCAGTCTTCGGCGAAATCAGCACCGGCAAGTCGTCGTTAGTTGCCGCGCTCACCGATAGCGCCATCGAACGCGATGTACTAGGCGGCACGACCAGAGAAATCCGTCATTATCGCTGTGCCCTGGATTCCGCCGAGATCACTCTGGCAGACGTTCCGGGAACGAACGAAGAGCGCGGCGATGCCCTGGCCGTAGCCGCTCGCGAAGAGGCAATCAGAGCCCATATCGTACTGCTAGTAATGGATGGCGATCTTAATCGCGACATAGCCGCCGAGTTGACTTGGTTACGGGCATTCGACAAGCCGGTCGTGCCGGTGCTCACTAAGATTGATCGCTATCAGGACGCCGAACTGGCGGCGCTCACCACTCGTCTGCAGAAACGGTTCGATCACGCCCCCGTACTGTGCTCTGGCGGCGGCATGGCAGAAGTCATCGTTCGCCATGCCGACGGACGGGAGGAAAAACGCAGCCGACCTAGGCAAGTCCAGACCAAGGCTCTGGAGGCATGCCTGAAGAGCTACGCCGCGCGTCCGCTGGGCGGATTGGAGACTTCGCGCGAGCGCGCGATCCTCAAAGCGGTGGATTTGCGTGTAGGCGATGCGGAGGCGGAGCAGCGCCGAGTGCAGGCGGAGAAGATTGTTCGCCAGTACGCCCGCCGCGCGATGTTGGGCGCAGTAGCGGCCGTCGCCCCGGGCTCGGACTTATTGATCCAGGGGACGCTGGCGACGCTATTGCTAAGGCGACTGACCGAGCTCTATGGGGCACGCCCATCGGAGGTTGATCTAGACAACTTGGTACAGGCTGCGGGCGGGCGACTGCGCGGCGGCACCGCCCTGGTACTAGCGATTGCAGGTAACGCTGCGAAGGCCTTCCCCGGTTTAGGAACACTCGGCGGCGGTATGCTGCACGCGCTTGCTTATGGGATGATCTTCTCAAGTTTGGGTCGAGCGTTAGCCGACACCCTGCACAAAACAGGCAACCTTGATTCGGCTAAGGTGTTGAAGGGATTTGAGCAAACGCTGAGTGATAAAAGCACCCTCGCCCGTCAGGCCAAAGCCTTGCTTCCGTTGATGACTGAAGTACTCATGGAAAAGCTGCCAGACACGTCGCAGAAAAACAGGGATTCCGCATGAAAAACCGCATCTTAGTAGCGCTGGCGATCTTCGCCTTTGGAGCAACGCTGCACGCCGCCAATTGGCGACCGCAACTGGCTCACAGTAGCCTCATTTTCTTCGTTTCTCACTTCGACCTCGCCAAGAGCAGCGGCAGATTCACCGAATACTCGGGTAGCTTTGACATCGACCCCAAGGACATAGAGCAGTCTGCTGCACGCGTGGAAATTGCGGTCAGCAGCCTAGACATGGGTGATGCAGCATTCACCGAAACGATGTTGGGCAAGAAATGGTTTGATGTTGAGAGCTTCCCAAAGATGGTGTTTCAGTCGACCTCGGTGCAGGCCAATGATGACGGCACGGCAATCGTTCACGGGGAACTGCAGATCCGCGATCTAGTCATACCCCTAGACTTGCATCTCAGTCGCTGGCGCTGCGCCACATTTCCTCTCAACGGCCGCTATACCTGCGGTTACAGTTTGACCGGTGAACTCGACCGCATGGACGCAGGAATGACGCGATTCAAAAAGCTCGTTGGACACAGTGTGGAATTGCGACTGGAGTTTGAAATTGAACGGGAGAACGTGCGTGCAGGTCCGAAACGGAAACGATAGCTGGGGCTTCGTCAGCAAACTCTTGCACTGGTTAATGGCAGCTGGTGTATTGATCGCCGCCGTTGTTGCCAAGGTCTCCGAGGAACTTAGCTCTAGTCGCGACCGCTACGAATGGATGGTCAGTCACAAATCCCTCGGCTTAACGCTGCTGGCACTGCTGTTGCTACGGCTCGCCTGGCGACTAAGCAACCCAAGCCCGGAATTGCCCGCCACGATGCCTCGCTGGCAAAGGTTGGGCGCAAAAATTAGCCACTGGGCGCTATATCTGGTGTTGCTATGGATACCGATCACCGGATGGCTGGCGCACAGCGCCTCAGGCATTCCGTTGAAATGGTTTAACTGGTTCAAAGTTCCCCGCTTGGTCGCCAAGGATACTGAGCTCAAGCAACTCGCTGAACAGCTGCATGAGTGGGGACTGTGGGTTCTGATTGCCCTATTCTCGCTACATGTCGCAGCAGCGCTTAAACATCATTTTCTTGATCGAGACGATACGCTGCGTCGAATGTGGTTCGGCTTCCGCAAGTCTGACCGTTTGCCCTAGGGGCCAGCTAACTGGAGTTGAGTGATGCGCACATGTACCGCGATAGCAGGCGTCCTTGCCCTTGTGATTAGTAGCGGAAGTTCGGCTGCGAGTTACCAGATCAACAGCGATGATTCGCAAATTTTGTTTACCGGAGAGGTGTCGGAGGAACGTTTTGATGGGCGCTTTCATGCGTTCGAAGGACGCATCGAATTCGACCCCAATGCCTTAAGCGATGTGCGTTTTGACATACGCATCAAGATGGGTAGCGTCGACACCCAGAGCGAGGAACGCGATGAAGCCCTGACGACCAATGAATGGTTTGATCCGGAGATCTACCCGTACGCGCATTTTCAAGCAACCGGCGCCAAGCCCGACGATAATGGCTACGTGAGCGCGGCGAAGCTAAAGATTCGCAACATGGAGAAGCCCGTTTCCTTTAGTTTTCACTTAGACCCAGACATGAAAACACTATCCGGCAGCGCCTTACTCAACCGCACCGATTGGGATCTTGGCGGAGAGGATTGGAGCGATGAGGATCTCGTCAGCCACAGCGTCTTGGTGGAAGTTGAAGTCACGCTCCATGAACAATCGTCCACCGCGTCGTTGCAGCCCTCCGCGCCGTAGCCCGGATACTTCGAACGTTCGTCGCGAGGGCGTCACCCGCTTCTAACCCGGATATTTCATAAACTTCACGCGCAGTCGCTGGTACATGATCAAGAGCAGACACATGCTATGTTTGATCAATTTCGTTTTTCGTTAGTTTTTCGAGACCATGCGCTTGTCATACTTATATTTGCAGCCATTACGCAGCGCCCATCTTCGGCGCCTTTTTTGGGCTGTGTTGACGTGCCTCATGACTACGGCCACGAGCACAGCTTGGGCCGTGGAGATCCCGGAACCAGAGTCAATCACGCGCCTGCCAGATTCCGTCATGGAGAAATTCGAACGGGAGGTGCTGAGCAAGACACGTCAGCCCAAGGCACGTATCCAAGGCGTGTTGGATTTTATTTTCGAAGAGCACGGACTGGCGCTGGATTATGCTGATGATCGCAGCCGCACAGTCGCCGACTCGATCAAAGATCGCAAGGCGAATTGTCTGTCCTTTACGCTGCTATTCATCGAACTGGCAAAGGCTGCGGGGCTCAAGGCGCGCTTGCTCGAAAGCGACCAATCGCTGGTTTGGTTTTCCCAAGATAATAGTCTTTACTTAGCCGGTCACGTGAGCGCACAAGTCAAACTCGGCCACAACCGTTTCGAGGTCAACTTTGATCCCGAGACACCGATGACCCATAGCACCAAGCGGCCGGCATCCGACGAGCGTATCGTCGCGCACTACTACAATAATCGTGCCGCGGAACTGATGGCTCAAGACGACTATGCCGGTGCGGCCGCATACTACGATGCCGCGCAGCGCATGGATTCCAGCTTGGTCTCTATCTACAACAATCGCGGCGTAATGCATCGTCATCTGGATGACAATGCGGCCGCGATGATTTCATTTGAAAAAGCACTAAGCTTAGATTCCAATGACCTCTCAGCGCTCTCAAATTTAATCAATGTTTTGCGCATGCAGGAGCGCGTGGCAGAAGCGGACCGATTGGCAGAAAAACTATCAATCGCGCAACGCAAAAACCCGCTGCATCACTTCATCTTGGGC
>QIMA01000061.1 GCA_003233535.1 Rhodanobacteraceae bacterium | reverse complement strand
GCTGCGCCTGCAATCGGTCGATCACCGCCGACTGGGTGCGCTTTTCGATCTTCAGCGCCGCGTCGTCACCGCGCGCCAGCGAATCACCCTTGCTAACGCGAGTACCGACTTCGGCCACCCACACCATCCGCCCGCTAACCTCGGCGCTAACTCGCGCGTCGGCTGCGGCGAGCACGCTACCCGGCACCCAGCTGGTTGGTGCCAGTTCGGTCTTGACTACGCTACGCACGCTCACCGGCGTTGGCGTTGGCTCCTGAGCGGCAGCAATGCCGCTCCACAACAAGGCTGCACAGATCCATATTCGGGCGTTCATGCTTGATTCTCGACGTTGGTCCATCGTTTCGTACTCAGTAGTCGATCCAGCCATGCCGGCTTGGGTACCGATTCCATCCGCAACAGTGCGGGCAGCAGGATCAAGGTAAATAGCAAGGACAGCGACATGCCGCCGACGATCACCACGGCTAGGCCGCGATAGATCACTGAACCGGGGCCGGGAATCAGCACCAGCGGCAACATGCCCACCAATGTGGTGGTGGTACTCATCAGGATCGGTCGCAGACGCTCGGCCACTGCAGCCCTCACTGCGTCATCGCGATCGGCGCCTTCGCGCTGATTGGCGCGAGTGCGGTCGACCAGCAAGATCGCATTGTTGACCGTCAGTCCAAGCAGAATCACGAAGCCGATCATGGTCAGCAGGTCCAGCGGCTGGAACACGATTAGATTGGCCACACGTAAGCCAACCACGCCGCCAACCGTGGCCAACGGCACGGTCAACATCACCAATACGCTGTCCTTAACCGAGCGGAATAGCGCGGCCATGAGCATCAGCAGCAGAACAAGGGCGATGGCAAAGTTTCCGCCCATGGCGCTCATCGCCTTGGCTAGGCTGTCGGCGCTGCCGCCGTAGCGAATACTGCCGTCGGGTGGAAGAAGCGGCCGCAGCTGCGGCTCGATCTCGTTGCGTACCACGGTCATCGTATCTTCCAGCGACACGTCCTCCGGCGGCGCCACATTCAGAGTCACTGTGCGCCGACCGTCGACTCGGCGCAGACTGGCCGGGCCCACGGTTTGTTCGAAGGTCATCAGTTCACCCAGCGGCACAACCGCGCCGGAGGGCGTGGCTACCGGAGCTCGGGCCAGCTCTTCCGGGCCTGCCCAGTCTGCGGTCTTGAGCAAGATATCGAGACGGTTCTCGCCGTCGAAGTGTTCGCCCAGCCACAACCCATCGCCAAAAGTGCGAATCACCTGAGCGGCCTCTTGCCGATTCCAGCCCACCTCACTCAAACGGCGATCATTGGGCCGCACGTGAATTTCAGGCGAGGCGAAGTCGGGCGGCGGGAAGGCATTGACCACCGCATCCGGGAAAGCGGCCGTCAACAGTTCCTGACCCTTGCGTGCAACCTCGGCCAGACTCTCGATATCGCGCGACTGCAGATGTATCTCGATTGAGCGATGGGCAGCGATACCGCCAAACAGATTGCCCTGAGCGGCAAAGGCACGCACATCAGGAAAGCCCGCGGTGATCTCGTTACGGACGATCTCTTCCAGCTCCTTCACCCGCGATTGATCCAGCGCGCGAATGCCCAGGGTGCCGTTACCGTTGCCGAATCCAAGGATGTAGTAGTTGCGCAAAGCCGGCTCTTTCTCACCGTCCATGTACGGACGCAGGCGCTCCAGCATCGGCTGGAAAATTTCGCGCTCGGCTACCTCTGATGGCATACCCGGCGGCGGGTTGACGAACACATCGACCGCGTCGCGCTTCACCGGCGGCAGGTAGTCCAAGCTGGGTAAGAGCAGCCAGCTCAACAGCACGCCGCCGCCGATTAAACTACCCACCCAGGCCCAGCGGCGCGGCGAGGTAGCGGTCACTTTCATCACCACATCGACCACTTTTGAGGGTGCGCGACTGCGCGCAGCCTGCTGGTGCTTGCTCATCAACAGACCCGCCGCCGTAGGCAACACGGTGAGCGCCACCAACATTGAAATCGCCACCGCAATCGCGATGGTTAGGGCGAGATCAGAAAACAGCTGACCTTCCACACCGTCCAAAAACAGCACCGGGATGAAGATCGCCACCGTGGTAGCGGTTGAGGCAAGCAGTGCTCCTTTGACTCGCGCCGCCGCCGCGATGGCAGCTTCGGTGATGCGCAAACCCGCTTCGCGCCGGGCCACGATGGCTTCGGCGACAACGATGGCCGCATCCAACACCATGCCCACGGCAAAGGCCAAACCGGCCAGGGAAATCGCGTTCAAAGAACGTCCAGTCAGGGCCAACACCAGCAAAGTGGCGGCTAGGGAAATAGGAATAGCCAACGCAATCACCGCGGTGGCGCGGCCATCGCGTAAGAACCACCACAGGGCACCAATCGCTAGCAGTACACCCAGCCCCAGGTTAGAGGTGAGCAAGTTCACGGCGCGCATAATGAACACCGAGGCATCGAAGGACTGCGCCATGTCCAGGCCCATGCGTGCCAGTGGGCCCGCGCTGATTTCGGCCGCCACCTTTTTCACTTCAGTCAGGGTTGCCAGCACGTTGGCGCCGTTCTGGCGATCGATGCGGATGCTCATCGCCGGGTTGTTGTTCTGGTAAGCGAAGCTGTTGCGCTCGGCGCGCTGAACGCTGACGCTGGCCACGTCGCGCAGCCTAACTGGGCTGCCGGCACGCCAGTGAATCACGGTTTCGCCCAGCTCTTCGGGTGAATAGCGGCCGACAAAGCGCAGCGCGTATTGGCGACGACCAAACTCCAAAGAGCCACCGGAGACGTCGTTGGCGCGGCCGACGCGGTTGACCAGATCGGTCACCGGCACGCCCATTGCTGCGGCCTTGTCCGGATCGATCAGGATATGCAGCTCATCCAGGTTGCCTTGGCCCGATCCCGCGTTGACGGTGACGCTGGACACACCCTGGATGGCCTCAAAAGCCGGCTTCACCAGTTCCTCGACAGCTTGAATGTGGTCTTCGATTTCGCCCGGCGTACCGGGCAGTTTCTGGACGAAGAACCAAGTCAGCGATTGATTCGCCGAGCCGCCGCCGAAGCCGCCTAAACTGACCACCGGGGGCGTCGCGTCTGCGGGCAAAGGCGGCACGCGCTGCAACCGGCTGATCACTTCGATCAACGTCTGCTGCATATCGGTGCCGAGGGCGAACTGCAGATTGATGTTTGAAAAGCCCGGATTGGCGTTGCCATTAAGCGACTCCAATCCGGCCAAACCCTGCAGCACTTCCTCCTGGGGTTTGAGTATCTCGCTCTCTACCTCGTGCGGAGAGGAGGCGCGCCAAGCGGTATTGATCGACAGCTGAGGGCGATCAATGTCGGGAAATAGCTGAATCGGCAGCCGGTAGAGGCTAACCAGCCCCAGCAGCAGGATTGCACCCACGGCGACTGCGACGGCAGCCGGATTGCGGACGGAATTTTCGGTGATGGACATAACGCGATTCCAGGTAACGCCTATTCGTGAAAAGCATTACAGCGCCGAAAAGGTCGCACTGCGTGTGCCGGAAGTTCGTAGATCACAGAATATGCGTCTTAGCGTCCAGAATCGGGGCAGGGCGGGCGGTTGCTGCGACGAAGCGTGCGCGGAGATTTGGCTGGGCGTGGGAGCGTTTTAGGTTTTAAGAGCATGGGACTTTGCCAGCTCCACAATTACGCCGTCGAACGGAGAGCGCGGGCTGAAAGCTCGTCCGCATTGACCACCACCACCGCTGGCTGGCCCTGCAGCGCGGCACCTGGATCAACGTCGACGGCAGCGGTGGCGAAGGCTGGTTCCTCGATCTGGTTCAGCGCGCCAATGGCGATATCGAGATGATCGCCACCTATTTTGGCTACGAATCCAACGCCGCCATGCCGGCCAATGAGGCGATGTGGCTAATCGCCCAAGGCACCATCGTCAACGGCAACGCGCAGATGTCGGTGCTGCGCACCAGCGGCGGTGTCTTCAACAGCACCGGCCCCAATGTGTGACAAAGGGTTAACCCGTCGACTGTCACGTGAACACGACCATTTTCGCGGGTAAACTTGCCGATCGATTCGAGCACGGCAGACCCATGGGATACCGCTGGCTGACCAGTCTAAGTTTTGCGCTACTGCTTGCTGGCTGCGCAAGCTCGCCCACCGATTCGGGCAGAACAGACAATGGCAGCAGCCAGGTCCCGGTCATTCTCATTTCTCTAGACGGCTTTCGCCCGGAGTACCTGGAGCGCGGTTTAACCCCAACGCTAGAGCGTCTGGCTCGCACTGGAGTCGAGGCAACAGGAATGCGTCCGTCTTATCCCTCACTAACTTTTCCCAATCACTACTCCATCGTCACCGGACTGCGACCAGATCGCCACGGCATTGTCGCTAACCGCATGCGCGACGCCGAACTGGGTGAGTTCAGCATGGAAAACCGCCCTGCCGTGGGCGACGGCCGCTGGTGGGGCGGCGAGCCGCTGTGGGTGAGTCTGGACCGCATCGGCGTGCGCACCGCAGCCATGTTCTGGCCGGGAACCGAGGCCAACGTGCTCGGCTTACGCCCGCACTGGTGGTACCCGTTTGACTCCAAAGTCAGCATGCAGACGCGGGTCGAGCGGGTGCTGGCGTGGATGGCCATGCCGGAATCTGAGCGGCCACGCTTGATCACTCTGTACTTTGAACACGTCGACACCGCCGGCCACTACTATGGCCCGGATTCGCCGGAAACCGAGCAGACCCTGCAGCAAGTCGATCGTGCCCTAGCCAAGCTCGTCCGCGGCCTCCGCAACCAGGGCAGCATCGCCAATCTGGTCGTGGTTTCCGACCACGGCATGGAGCCCACGTCCGAGCGGCGCCTAGTAATCGTCGACGACTACGTCGATCCCAATGACATCGACATCTCCGAGTACGGCGCGCTGCTGATGGTGGCGCCGGTTTCCGGCCGTGAGGCGCAAGTCGAGCAGGCGCTACTAGGCAAACACGAGCAGATGCAGTGCTGGCGTAAGGCCGACCTCCCGCCACGCTGGCATTACGGAGCACATCCGCGCGTGGCGCCAATTTCCTGCCAGCTCGAGCCCGGTTGGTATGCCATCACCCGCGAGCGGCTAGCCGACCAAGGCGGCCACGTTAGCCTGGGCAAGCACGGCTATGACCCAGAGCTGCCGAGCATGCACGCGATCTTTATCGCCAACGGGCCGGCATTTGTGGTCGGTAAGCGCCTACCGGTCTTCGATAACGTAGACGTCTATCCGCTGCTAGCGAAGCTGTTGGGTATTGAGCCTGTAGATAATGACGGCGACCCGAAGGTGCTGCAGGCGGCACTGCGAGAACCGCAGCAGTAGTTGCTATTGATTCGATCCAGGCAACTCCGCTGCAGACGGCCCGGCGAACTGGATTTGGCGTCTTAACCCGGATGTTTCATAAACTTCACGCGCCCTCGCTAGGCCCTTGATCGCCCAGCGGTTTTTCCTCAGTCGGGTGTATGAACTACTACACCGCTTCTTTTAGAAAAATCACTGGCCTACCAATGTCCTGCACGATCATCGCGCGAGTTCATGAAACATCGGGTTAGGCTCAAGGGTTAGCTGGCGGCCGGTTCTGGCAAGCCAAAAAAGGAGCGCGCCGTGGCGCTGGTATAGGCCGCAACGTCCGCTTCAGCCTCGCTGCGAGCCTGCGCCAACATGCGCAGCACCTCGGGCAGAAAAGCCGGTTCATTGCGCCGATGCTTCGGTTTCGGCCGCAACGTGCGCGGCATCAAATACGGCGAGTCGCTCTCGATCATCAGCCGCTCGCGCGGGATATCCGGCAAGAATTCCAGCATGTGTGAGCCGCGTCGCTCATCGCAGATCCAGCCGGTCAAGCCGATGTGCAAATCCAGGTCGAGGTAGTCGTGCAGCTCCTCACGGGTGCCGGTGAAGCAGTGCACAACTACCGCGCCGAGTTTGTCGCGCAGCGGCTTGAGCACGGCCATAAAGTCGTCATGGGCATCGCGCTGATGCAAAAACATGGGTTTGCCGCAGCGTTGCGCAAGTTCAATGTGCCGTTCGAAGGAGAAACACTGCGCCGGGCGCGGCGATAGATCACGGAAGTAATCCAAACCAGTTTCGCCGACCGCCAGCACGCGCGGATCGGCATGCAGCTGGGCCAACACTTCCTCGGTCACAGCGTCGTATTCCTCGGCGTGATGCGGATGAATCCCGGCGGTTGCCCAGAGCCCGTCGCCACCGCGCTCGACCACCGCCATTGCATCCACGGAACCCTGACGGCTGGCGCCGGTAATCATCAGCTGACTGACCCCGGCATCGCGCGCTCGACCGAGCACGGCCTGCAGGTCGTGACTGAAGCTTTCGTGGCCAAGGTTGGCGCCTATGTCAACCAAATCACATCCCATAACGTTCTTAGACCAAACCTTCGAGGGCGGCGAGTATAGTCACCTCGGCTTGATGGAGGGAGCACCGACTAGCGCCTAATGCGCGCTCTTCATAGGTGATTCAGCGCCCGCAGTTCAGGGTAAGGGCTTGAATTATTTGTACTAAGCACGGGAGTAGCACATGCGCCGGTTGATCTTGTTGAGCCTTACTTTGCTGTTTGCGGTCGTATTGGCCAGACCGGCGCAAGCCTTCACCCCAGAAAACGGCTTCTATTGGAACGCCGACGAGCCCGGACGCGGCTACACCATCGAGATCCAGGACAACTTTCTGTTCCTGATCGTCTACGTCTACAACCCAGACGGCAGTGCCACTTGGTTCACGTCGCAGGGCCTGATGCAGGGCAACACGTTATTTAACGGCACGCTGGACGCCACTACCGGCGGTCCGTGCATCGGCTGCCCGTTTACTGAAGGTACGACCGTTGTGAACGCGGCCGGCCCGATCACGCTGGAGTTCAACACCGAAATCAGCGCAACACTGACCTGGAGTGCCGGCAGTTTCCAGATTGATCGTTTTGACTACTACCTAACCCGCGGCGCCGCCGATACTGCCACCGAGCTGATGTTGGGCGAGTGGCAGATAGTCCTCGACTACGCCAACGTGCCTCAGGTTGGCGGCTTCTTCGGCGACGTAGTGATCTACAACAGCTTCGACACCAGCGAAGATCCCGACTTCTTCGATGGCTGCCGCGCCGACGACTCGATACTCGGCCGCTGCTCCCAGCAAGCTCTGAACAACAATGCCGCGACCGGCTTCTACGATTCCACCCAAGACCTGCACTTCCTGGTGGTCGCTAACTCGGCCAATGACGATGTGCTGTACGTGGTTCGCACCGGCACCGGTCAATTCGATGGCTTCGCCAAGGTCTGTCCGAACAACGCCAGTTTGGACAACTGCCTGCAGGACACCAACAACGCACAGATCCCGGTCAGAGGCTTCCGCACTGCCAGCCGCAGCTTCGTCCAGGACGGCGTCGGCCCGAACCGAGCGATTGGCGCAACGAAGGCTGGCCTGCCGTTGGCGCCAAGCAACGGCCAAAAACAGATCGGTATGAGCGATGCCGAAGTGATGTCCCGTTACGGGATCGATGTGAAAGCGCTGCCAATTGCGAAGATCGAGCGCGCTGCGCAACGGGTGCAATAGCGGGAACGGGTGGTAATTCATCTAAAACTAGCGGCCCCATCAGTGGTCTTGACTGATGGGGTTTCGACAAAGTCGCGGACGAAGGCCAAAGTGCACTCTGCAAGCGCCGCCCTAGACCAACGAGGCTGCTGGCTTAGATGAAAAGTGAACTCGACTGGGGCGGTGAGGGCAAGTACCGGATGAACTGGTCACCGAATTCCCCGTAGGTCGTTGCAAAGCCTAAGCGTGCACGACAAAGAGCCTCGCAATTCGGCCCGCTCCCAGCCTCGCACAAACACCTCCGGCGGACACGCTTAGGCTTTGTCCACCCTACGCCAAGCAGTGAGCCGCAATCGTCGGATGACTTAGCCCGGATATTTCATGAACTCGCGCGATGATCGCGCAGGACATTGATTGCCCAGTGGTTTTTCCGAAGGAGCGGTGTAGTGGTTCAT
>QIMA01000057.1 GCA_003233535.1 Rhodanobacteraceae bacterium | reverse complement strand
CAACACGACGACACTGACATTCACCCTGACCAACACCGATACCAGCAGCGCCACGGATTTGCGTTTCAGCGACGATCTGGACGCGATGCTGACCGGTGCGGTGGCAACCGGACTGCCGCTGGTTGATCCGTGCGGTGTCGGTTCCAGCCTGAGCGGAACCAGCACCATCACGCTGCTGAATGGAACATTGGCCCCATCAGGCGGCACCTGCAGCTTCGACGTGGATGTGATTATTCCGGGTTCGGCCACCCCAGGCAGCTACCTCAATACGAGCGAGGACCTGACCAGCTCGGGCACCGTCATCGCCCCTGGGGCGACGGCGACTTTGGCCGTCAACCCGCCGCCGTTGTTTAGCAAGGCATTCGGTGCCGGCACCGTTTTCATCGGCCAAGCGACGCAGCTCAGCCTAGTAATCGACAACACCGCGAGCACGATCGCGACGAGCGCACTGGACGTAACCGACAACCTGCCGGCCGGAATGACCATCGCTACACCGCCCAGTGCGGCGACTACCTGCACCGGCGGCATGCTTAGCGCCGCCGCAGGAACCGCAGTGCTCAGCTACACCGGCGGAGCGTTGGCAGCAGCCTCGGCCTGCACGATCAGCGTAGACATCGTCGCCAGCACCGCCGGGTTGCTCACCAACACGACTGGCGATTTGACCTCAATCGCCGGCAACAGCGGTGATGCCATGGCGTCGATTCAAGTTGACCCGCTGCCGGTGTTCAGCAAAACCTTCTTACCGGACAACGTTTACTTGGGTCAGGCAGCGGTGCTGCGCTTGCAGATCGACAACAGCGGCATAACGCAGGCGCTGTCGGCGGTCGCTTTCACCGACAACCTACCGGCCGGTTTGATCGTCGCCACACCGGCCAATGCAAACAACACCTGCGCTGGAACGCTAACGGCTGCGGATGGGACGGGCAGCATCAGTCTTTCCGGCGGCACGCTTGCAGCCGGAGCGCTGTGCATCATCGATGTGGACGTCACTGGCCTGGCGGCCGGCGACTTCAACAACACTACGAGCGTGTTGAGCTTCACTGGCGGCAGTAGCGCAGCGGCTAGCGACACTCTACGAATCAATCCCTTGCCGCTATTTGCCAAAGCTTTTGCTCCCACCGCCATCCCGGTGGGCAGCATCAGCACGCTGACCTTCACCATCGACAACACTGGCAGCAGCGCGGCAGCGACCGGGCTCGACTTCGTCGACACCTACCCGGCCGGACTGGTCAACGCGACGCCGGCCAACGCGATGAACACCTGCACCGGAGGCACGCTCACCGCCACTGATGGAGCCGGATCAATCACCTATATCGGCGGCAACGTCCCGGCCAGCGCGAGCTGCACGATTAGCGTCGACGTAACCGCGCCAGCAGGCAACTATCCCAACACCAGCGGCAATTTGATCTCCGATGGCGGCTCTACGGCGGGCGCAAGCGCGACCCTGACGGTCAGCACCGCGCCGTTGTTCAGCAAGCTGTTTACGCCGGACGCGCTGTTCGTCAATCAGATCTCTCGCCTGACACTGAACATCGATCACAGCGCCGGCGGCCTAGATGCCACAGGACTGGATCTGACCGACAACTTACCCGCGGGATTGGCCATCGCGACGCCGGCCAACGCCAGCAACAGCTGCGCCGGCGGCACGCTCAGCGCGGTCGCAGGCAGCGGGACAGTTAGCTACAGCGGCGGCAGCCTCATGGCCGGTACGACCTGCGAGATTGGGCTCGACGTAGTCGCTGCCGCTTCGGGCACTTACGTGAACACGACAGGTGATCTAACTTCTAGCCTGGGCAATAGCGGTCCGGCCTCCGACACCCTGCAGGTTGATCCAGCACCGACGCTGGCTAAGTCCTTCGCGCCGAGCCAAGTATTCATCGGTCAGCTCAGCACGATCACGCTGAGCATCGACAACAGCAGCAGCACGCAGGACCTCACCGGCGTGGATTTGAGCGACAACCTGCCGGCAGGCCTGCTCGTAGCCACGCCCGGCAATGCGGCGACCACCTGCACCGGCGGCACGCTCACGGCAGCCGACGGCAGCGCCAGCGTGACCTACAATGGCGGAACCGTCAGCGCGGGAGCGACCTGCACGATCAGCTTCGACGTTGACGCCAGCACCGCAGGCAGTCTGGTTAACACCACTTCGGACCTCGTCTCTAACGCCGGCACGATCGCCGGAGCGAGCAACACACTGCTAGTCGACCCAGTCCCGCTGTTCACCAAGTCCTTCGCCCCAGACACGATGGCTATAGCTGACGTCAGCACGCTGACGTTGAGCATCGACAACAGCGGCAGCGCGACGGCGATCAGCGCGATAGATTTCACCGACAACCTGCCGGCGGGTCTGGTACTGGCGACACCTGCAAATGCTATTACCACCTGCACAGGCGGCACGCTCACTGCCGCCGATGGTGGCTCCGTAGTCAACTACACCGGCGGCAATCTGGCGACCGCAACGACCTGTACCGTAATCGCCGACGTCACCAGCGCCAGCCAAGGCGTTTACGTCAACACCACCGGTGATCTGACCTCCAACGCCGGCAACAGCAGCACCGCCAGCGCGACGCTGACGGTAAGCACCCGGCCAAGCCTGAGCAAAGCGTTCACGCCGGCCGCACTGTTCGTCAATCAGGTCTCGCGGCTGGCGTTAACGATCGACCACAGCGCCGGCGGCCTAGATGCCACAGGACTGGATCTGACCGACAACTTCCCGGCCGGCTTGCTCGTTGCCACACCAGCCAATGCCAGCAACAGCTGCGTCGGCGGCACCTTCAGCGCCACCGCTGGTGCGGCAACGGTGAGCTACAGCGGCGGCAACGTGGTTGCCGGAAACACCTGCGAGCTGGCGGTAGATGTGGTTGCGGCAACGGCAGGCAGCTACGTCAACACCAGCGGCGACCTGACCTCAGATTTGGGCAATAGCGGCAGTGCCAGCGCCACGCTCGTAGTCGACGACGTGCCTACGCTGGCCAAGACATTCACACCGAGTTCCATCTTCGTCGGTCAAAACAGCACCGTCACGCTAACCATCGACAGCGGTACCAGCACCCAGGCGCTCAGCGCAGTGAGCGTGACCGACAGTCTGCCTGCCGACCTAGTCGTCGCAACGCCTAGCAACGCCGCAACCACCTGCAACGGCGGCACGCTGACGGCAACCGCAGGCACCGCAACCGTGAGCTACAGCGGCGGCAGTCTGGCCGCAGGCGCGAACTGCACGATCAGTTTCGACGTGACCGGCACCGCAGTAGGCGGTCTGATCAACACGGCTGGCCCGCTAGCCAGCAGCGCCGGCGACAGCGGTAATGCAAGCGCGACCCTGCGAGTCGATCCGCTGCCCACCTTGAGCAAGGTCTTCGACCCTGAGCAAATCATCGTTGGCGAAGAATCCAGCGTGGTGCTGACAATAGACAACAGCGGCAGCACCCAGCCGGTGACCGGCTTGGCAGTCAGCGATGATCTGCCCGGCAGCATGCGCGTTGCCGTGCCCAGCCAGGCCAGCCACAACTGCGGCGCCGGCACGCTGGTGGCATCGACTGGAGCGACTACGGTGACCTTCAGCGGTGGCGATGTAGCCGCTGGCGCCAGTTGCACCATCCGCTTCGCCGTGGACGTGCCCCTGCAGGGCAGCTTCCTCAACGTCACCAGCCCGCTGCTCAGCGATGTGGGCAACGCAGCGGCAGGCGCCAGCGGCGAGCTCAACGTGCAGCCGTCGGCGGTCGCGGTGGATGCCACCTCGAGATTCACGCTGCTCTTGTTGACGATGCTGTTGATCGGTGCGGCGCTCGTCGCACTGCCTCGGCGCGGCTAAGCGGGATGATCGAAAACGGCGGGCCTGAACAGTAGGCTCGCATGGCTAGACACAAAAAAGCCGGAGCGATTCACGCTCCGGCCTATTCAAGCTGAGTTTGCGTTAGATCTCAGTCGCGGCTTTCCAGCAACGCCTCGATCTTCGCCAAACGCGCTTCTAGCTCGTTGATACGCGCTTCTTTCTCGGCCACTTCGGTTTGCAGCGCCTGCGCTGCCGCCATCGCCACGCCGGCCATATCGCCAGGGGCTAGGCGCTCGGGGTCAGAACCAAATCCGAAGGCTTGATGGAATTCTTCAGCAACCGGTCCGATGTGCCGATCACTGGCGCCGATGTACTGCCAGGTGTAGATCGGCAGGCTGGCCAACGTTTCAAGCACGGTCTCGGCCGCCGCATCAACGATGCCTTCCTTCAGCGTGCGGCTAGAGCCCTGAGAGACAGTGCCAGCAATGGTCAAGTTGCCGGCGGCGTCCAAGACCATATTCGTGCCGCCCACGCTCATTGTTGGACCGGCGACTTCCAAGGAGGAAGTTGGAGCGGCAATGCCCAAACCAACGCTGCCGTTAGCAGCAACCACCACGGCATCATTCGGCGCACCCGGACGGACCCGCAGCGGCTGAGTGTTGTTGCTCTGATCACGGAAGGTCAAGCCCACTTCGTTGCCGGTGATGTCCCACGTCTGTGCGGGAAAACCCAGACTAGCCGACTGCTCCAGGCGTATCCCGGGGGTATCGCCGGTTAGCGCGTGGACACTGCGCACCGGAATGTTGGTGCCCACGCCGATGCGCTCATTGGGTGCCACGTACAGGGTGTTCGACGACACTGCGGCTTCAACCACAAACGGCTTTGTACCTTGGTCACGATCACGAATGGAGAAATCGTTGGCACCACCATTGCTCGAATCGTTGGCAGCCAACTCCCAGTCACGCGATGGAAACGAGGCAGAGGTGGACGTATCGATAAAGCTGATCCGTAGATTGTTTTCCTTCAGGCGAACGCTATCGAGACCGAAAGCTTCGCCGTTGACACAGTCCAGTCCAAAACAAGCCGCACCGCTGCCTCCGTTGACGATTAGATCATCACCGAACACCACGTCTTTGGCCTGCCCTTTGAATGAACCGGGGCCGGACGATTCGGTTTCCGTGCCGCGCGCCAGCACACCGCGAGTCAGCGTAATCACGCCAAATCGCACCGGCACCGCCTCGGGCCAGCCTCTGGGCAAAGCGTCTGAATTGCCTCTAGTGGTACGAGCAGCCGACAACAGCGCCGGGCTCACGATCGCCTTCTCGATGATCTGCCATTTGTACCGGCCATCGGGCAAGCGAATAGATCGGGCGAGCGCGGCCTCGACGCTGGCGTCAGACGCATGAGCGAATTGAGTTTCCAAGATCAGCCCTTCCGGCGTTTGTATGCGCACAACTGCAGCGGGCGAGATCCTGTCGTCAACGAACTGTGCCGACAATGGCGAGCATCCCAAGGCGAGGGCAACAGCCAAGACGATTGATTTAGTCATAGTGAACACCGCGACGCTGATCAAAAGAGCCCTAGAGTTTAGCCACAATCCGGCTACGATGCAGCGCGCGAGCGGCCACACAGCGGCGAATCCGTGCAATAACCCAATCCACCACCCCTGCAGCCGCTAAGCCGATACACTTTTTGACACTGAAGGACGACAACAATGCGGGCAGCCGGAGCGCGTTTATGGCGTTTAGTCGCCATCAACAACTGGACTAGCGGCTGCAGGAGCGATGTAGTGGTTCATACACCCGACTGAGGAAAAACCGCTGGGCGATCAAGGGCCTAGCGAGGGCGCGTGAAGTTTATGAAATTCCGGGCTAGGAGGGACTACGCTGACAGTTATTGTTGGGTCCTTCCTTGGAGTCAAGTTGCTTAAGCGCGAATCCCAGGATGAGTAGTGTTCTTGGGCATGTGGCAGGCCCTAGCCAAGCTCACTGAGCTATTCCTCGAAACGATTAGGGTCAGGAGCAGCGCGCCTAGGTGCACTGTCGACCATGCTGCTAAAGACATTGCCCAACGGCTGGACCTTCGCCCTGTCTAACGAGGTGTTCACCGACTTTCGTGGCGTCTTGTGGGAAGGCCGCGGGATCGAACCCGAACTGGCCATGTTCGACCCCGCAAATTTGATGGGATCACATCTCCGAGCGGTCCGCCAGCTGATCGAGATGATCAACGCGGACACTCACTCATAGGCCAGCGCTTGAGTCACCGGCACACGGCTGGCGCTCAGCGCCGGCCAGGCCCCAGCCAGCACTGCAACCGCCAGCATCATGCCCAGCCAAGCCAGCATCGCTGCCGCGCCGGGCAGGATGATGATCGGCACGCTGAACATAATCTGGCCAAAGGCGTAGCCCAAACTCAAACTCATCGGTATCGATAGCGGCACCGCAAGTAGCGCGCCGAGTGCGGCCACGATCAGGCACTCGGCAAGGACCAGGCCCATGATTGCGGCGTGACTCGCGCCGATCGCCCGCATCACACCGATCTCGCGGGTGCGCTCAAGCACGCTCAGGCTCATCGTCGAGGCCAGCCCCATGCCGCCGACGATCAGCATCAGCCAGCCCATCACCGCTAAGAAGTCCACCACCATCAACAGATGGTCCTCAATCACCGTGCGCATCTCGCTCATGCGCTGGGTGTTGGCAATCTCGATGCCCTGCGCGGCGAGTGCCTCGCGAACCGACATGATCGTCAGCAATTCGTCGGCACGGGCAGCGGGCGTGAAGCGAACGGTCAGCGTGCTGGCCAGATCATCGGCAAAGCGCTGATCCAGCGAACGCCGCGCGACATAGGCGTTGGACTGCGTTCCAGCATCGACCACGCCGACGAGTCGCCAGCGGTCCGACTTGCCATCGATGGAAAGCTCGACGTCGGCCCCGACGACGAGCTGTGGCTGATCGCGACTCAAAGCGCGGGTGATCAACAGCTCTTTGTCACCATCGGCGTCCAGCCAGCGGCCCTGGTCCAGCCGCGGGCGCATCGATTGTGTGTCGCTTGGCACGCCGATCACGCGCAGCGTCTCGCGGTTGCCGTCATCGGTCTGAACCAATGTGGCCAGCGCGCCGCGCCAGGCCTCTGCGTACTCGACGCCGGTCACTAGGCCAGCAATCTGCTCCATCTGTGAGGCGGGCTGCGGCGTGGCGACCCGAACCACCAGATCGAAGGCCTGGGCTTCGAACTGCAGATCAACCGACCCACGCACCGCCTCTCGCAGATTGGCGGCACCGAGAAAGACCGCGCCGCCGCTGGCTAATACCAGCAGGGTCAGCAACATCCGCTGGCGGCGGCGGAAGGCGTTACCCAGCGCTAGCAACATCGGCCGCGTACACAGTTTAGAAACGCCACTCAGCCAGCGCGGAATCTGCGAACCAGCCGGAGCGACGATGCCTACATCACGCAGCGCCGAGGCGACCGATACAGCGGTCGCGCGCCGAACCGGGATCGCTGCTGCCAACACCGGCAACAGGCAACCCACCGCCACTTGCAGGGCAATCACCCACCACGCCACCTGATAGCCAGCCGAGGGGAAGTTCAGCATCTCGGTCTTGAACTGGGCGTAGTAGTGACCGGCGACCAGCGCTACCGGCAGGGCCAGCAGCGTCGCCAGAGCGCCGAGCACCAGCGCCATGGCCAAGTACAGACGACCAATCTGCGCGGCACGACCGCCCAGCGTCTTCATGATCCCAATCTCGCGCGCTTGCCCCGCGAGCACGCCGTTAATCAAATTCACCACCAGGAAGGCGCAAACCAGCAGACACAGAACGCCGAAGGCCGCCTGGGTCAGCAGCAGCGAATCCATCTGCGCGGCGTGAATGTGCTCGAAGGGCTCAGGAACGGTCACGTCCTCGACGACTGCGCCCAGTTCCTGGAGCAGCGCGGAGGCGCGATAGGCAATTTCGCGCACCTGCTCGCGGTCGGCGTGCGGGTCGGTTACGCGGATGATGATCTGATCGAATTCAGCGCGCAAACCGAACTGCTTCAGCGTGTCGATGTGGACATAGGCGTAGACCAAATTCTCCATCCAGCCGGGCGCCACGCTGACATCGCGAACCACGCCCTGCGTCAGCAACGACTGCGGCTGCGCATCGCCGAAAGCGACCATCGCACTGTTGCCGACCGCGCCGCCAGAGAACATC
>QIMA01000501.1 GCA_003233535.1 Rhodanobacteraceae bacterium | reverse complement strand
ACACCGAGTTTGTGGGCGGCGTGCACTTGCTCCGTTCCTAAAACGCACTTTCTTCACCCTAAAACGCCTTCGGCTCTTTCTACTAAAACGCTCTTTCTTTGCCTTTTGCGCCTATTTTTATCAAAAAAATAGGCGCCTAAAAAGGCGCCTTAACATTTCTCTCCCAGACCCGGATGCCCGTCTGCCGAACGGGCCTGCTGATACCTAACTAGACTGCCTCGGCGATCGAAAGTTCATTGCGCAGATGGCGCCGACCTTCGACCGACTCGCGCAGGCGGCGCACTGAGCGCAGCACGCGGCGATGCAAGACTTCAATTTGGGCATAGCCGACGTCTTTGGTCTCGTGGTAGCCAACTGCCATCCACAGCGCCAAGCCGCGCAGCATCAAGGTCTGATTGCCCGAGCGAATCCGCTCCATGGCAACTTCCGTACCGCGGCCCCAGGGACAATAGCGGTCCTGACCTTCGCTGGCATAAAAATGGGGGATTTCGAGCTTGCTGGCCGCACTGAACTCGCGTTGGGTGAGCGCGTGTAGGGCGCGACGTTGCTCGGCATTCAATTCGTCAATTGCGCGCTCAACCTCACCAAGCTGCCGACGCAGCATCCAGGATCGACCGAACGCTAAGGTTCTAACGAGTAACTTCACGGTGTTTATCCTTTTGCCGACCGCGCATCAATCCGAGGCTCGACGATAGTTGATTTCAGAAACCGGAACTGCCGTCTGGGTCACATACTGACTACTAGGGTCAGTTCATGGCCCGATAGTGTATGAATTCGTGACGCCGGTCAAGGTTCATGGAAGAAAGTGACGCATTAGGGCAGTTACTGCCTCGATTGTGGTGTCACAGTCGGTTTCAGTGTGGTAGCCGAGGCAGAAGCAGCGTGGCGACGCGCGATGCTATCGTTGCCGTTTGTTTTTTTGCTCGGAGTGAATATGCAGCGCTTGAGTCTCGCCGCCCTTGGCCTTTGTTTGTCCCTGCCGACTTTCGCTGCCGAAGGTATGTGGCAACCGGGCCAGCTACCTGAACTGGAACAGTCGCTGGTCGATGCAGGCCTCAAGGTGGACCCTGAGAAACTCACCGACCTAACCAAGTACCCCATGAATGCAGTGGTGGGTTTGGGGTTTTGTACGGCTTCTTTCGTTTCGCCCATGGGCTTGGTGGTGACCAATCATCATTGTGCCTACAGCGCAATCCAGTACAACTCCAGCGCTGAGAAAAACCTGCTCAATGACGGATTCCTAGCGACCAAATTAGGCGAAGAGCTGCCGGCAGATCCTACGCAACGTATTTATGTGACCACGGAAATACGCGACGTCAGCGAGCAAATTCGCGCTGGCTTGGATCAGTTGGACGACGGCAATGCGATCCACCAGCAGGTCGATGCGCGCTCCAAGGCGCTGGTGGCTGAATGTGAGAAAGGCGGCGGCGTTCGCTGCGACGTCTACGTCATCCACGGCGGTATGCAGTTCAATCTGATCCGGCAGATGGAAATTCGCGATGTCCGCTTGGTTTACGCGCCCGCTCAGGCGATCGGCAAGTTCGGCGGTGACGTCGATAATTGGATTTGGCCGCGGCACACCGGTGACTTTGCGTATCTGCGCGCGTACGTCGGGCCGGATGGAAAGCCGGCCGATCACTCGTCGGCCAATGTGCCCTACCGGCCGGACTCTTACTTAAAGGTCAACAAGGACGGCGTGCAGCCCGGCGACTACGTCATGGTCGCAGGCTATCCGGGACGCACCAATCGCTACCGCTTAGGGACTGAGGTAGCTGATGCGATCGACTGGGCCTACCCGTCGTACATGCAGCTGTTCAAACAGCAGCTAGAACTGATCGCCAGCAGCAGCGCGGGGCGGCCCGATGCCGCGCTCAAGTACGCCGCGACCGTGGCCTCGCTGAACAACGGCGTAAAGAACTTTCAGGGCAATCTGGACGGGTTCGGTAAGCTGGATGTGGTTGCGGAAAAGCGCCGTTTGGAAAGCGCCATGGAGGCTTGGCTGCAGGCCAATCCGGATGCGGCGCCGGGTTACGCCGAGCAGCGGCTACAGCTGGACCAAGTTCTAGCCCAGCAGCGTGCGCAACGTGAGCGCGACCTGCTGTGGGGTCGGCTATGGCGCAGCGGCATATTTTCCGCGGCGGGCGATTTGTATCGTTTGTCGCTGGAGCAGACCAAGCCTGATGCGCAGCGGGAGTACGGCTATCAGCAGCGCGATGAAGTCCGTATTGAAGGCCGTCTCAAACGCCTGGATCGTCGCTACGATGCGCAAGTAGACCGTGCCCTGGTGGCCGACTTGCTGCGCCGGTATCTGGCCTTAGACGCATCGCAGCGCGTTGCCGAGCTGGATGCTTGGCTGGGTCGTGGCGAAGGCGTAGAGGTGAATCTGGAGGCCAAGCTGGACGTGCTTTACGGCGCTACCAAGCTTGGCAATTCGGAGCAGCGGTTGGGTTGGTTTGGGGCCAAGTCCAGTCAGATTCGTGGCGCCGACGACAGCGCGCTGCAGATGGCGGTGGCGTTGATGCCGGCGGTGCTGCGTCTGGAATCTGAATCCGAGCGGGTGAAAGGCCTCGAGTACCAGCTGCGGCCTGCTTTCATGCGCGGGCTGATTGCCTATAAGCGCAGTTTGGGCAAGCCGGTGTACCCGGACGCGAATAATTCCTTGCGCGTCAGCTACGGCATAGTTGAAGGTTACTCGCCGCGCGACGCGGTGAATCACGCGCCGCAAACGCGGCTGCAGGGTATCGTCGAAAAACATACCGGGGTGGATCCATTCGACGCCACGCAGCGCCAATTGGCAGCTATTTCCGAGCGTCGATTTGGCAGCTACGTCGATCCCGAGCTTGGCTCGGTGCCGGTCAACTTCTTGGCCTCGCTGGACATTACCGGCGGAAATTCAGGATCTCCGGCGCTCAATGCGAAAGCCGAGCTGGTCGGCCTAGCGTTTGACGGCAATTACGAGTCGATGAGTTCCGGCTGGCTGTTCAATCAGCGCCTGACTCGCACCATCTTGGTCGATGTACGCTACATGCTGTGGGTGATGGATGCGGTTGACGGCGCCCACCGTTTGCTCAAGGAGATGCGGATCAAACCGCAGTTCGCCAATAAGCAATGAACGCGAAGTAATGAACGCGGCGACCGACGCGCCGAAAACAGGCTCCGGATCTGCACCGCAGGCTGTGGCGCTGTTGGGGCCGACCGCGATTGGCAAGTCGGCGCTTGCCTATGCGCTTGCACGGCAACAACCGATTACGGTTATCAGCGTCGACTCGGCACAGGTCTATCGACGCATGGATATCGGCACGGGCAAGCCCAGTGCCGAAGAGCGGGCGCAGGTTCCGCATTGTTTGATCGACGTCCGCGAACCATGGGAATCCTACTCAGCGGCTGAGTTTGTCAGCGATGCCCGCCGCGAGATTGAAGTGGCGCGTGGCGCCAGCCGTTTGCCGGTGCTGGTCGGTGGTACGCACCTGTACTACCGGGCGCTGGCGCGCGGGCTGTCGCCGCTACCGCCAGCGGACCCGCAGCTGCGCGAACGCTTGGCGGCTGAACTGACGCAGCACGGATCGGTAGCGCTGCATGAGCGCCTGCAGGAACTCGATCCGGTTGCCGCTAGCCGAATTCATCGCAACGACCCGCAGCGACTGCTGCGCGCCTTGGAGGTCATTGAGATTAGCGGAGAGCCTTTGAGCGCGCAGCAGAATCAGGCGCGCAGTGATGCTGGCTTGCCGCTGCTAGCCTGTGCTTTGTTGCCGCCGGATCGGGCGCAACTGCACAAGAAAATTGCTGAGCGTTTGGATGGCATGCTGCGAGCGGGTCTCGTAGATGAGGTGCGGGCCCTTGCCGCCGATCCGCGCAATAACGCTGACAGTCCGGCGATGCGCTGCGTGGGATACCGTCAAGTGTTGGCGCATTTGAACGGTGAATATGATCTGGCGGAGGCGCGCGACCGCGCTGTCTATGCCACTCGGCAGCTGGCGAAGCGTCAACTCACCTGGCTGCGTAAGGAGCCGCAGGTGGAAGTTTTACCGTCCGCAGACGCACTGCGGCGGTTGCAAGAATTGGCCGCAAAGGTCAGCGCAGCGGTCGGCACCGGTTAATTTGCACGTTGCGCTGCAATATTGGTTGTTCCGAGGCGGGCACTCAGCTAACCTTAGCGCCCTTTTCGCCGGGGAACAGTCGGCGGCGGCCTAAGAGATTAGGTCAAAGGGAGGTCAGCGCCTCGCTGCTCGCGAGCGTTGATAACTGCGGAGAGGTGTCCGAGCGGTTGAAGGAGCACGCCTGGAAAGTGTGTAAACGGCTTATACCCGTTTCGAGGGTTCGAATCCCTCTCTCTCCGCCATCTTTGATGGCACGTTTGATAGCCGGAAACGCCAGTTTCTAGGGTAGAGTGTCCAGCCCGGAGCGAGCCATCACGGTGACGCCTCGGGATCAGTTCAATGGTGTCCTCTGTCAGTCCCTCGCGTCGGGAGGCCGTAAATTCCGCCAGGCCCGGAAGGGAGCAACGGTAGCGGTTCAACCGAGCGCCGAGGTTCAGCTGGCAGGGGGCGCCACCCCTGATGCATCGAAGGCTAAGTGGAGCAGCGCGCAGCGATGAGCTACCAAGTGCTGGCGCGGAAGTGGCGCCCACAGCGGTTTTCCGAGTTGGTTGGACAAGAGCATGTCGTCCAGGCCCTGGTTAATGGCCTCAGCAGTGGTCGGTTGCACCACGCTTTTCTGTTCACCGGCACGCGCGGCGTGGGTAAAACCACGGTTGCGCGGATCCTTGCCAAGTCGCTGAACTGCGAGCAGGGCGTGAGCTCCGAGCCCTGCGGCGAGTGCAGCGCCTGCAAAGACATCACTGCCGGACGCTATCCGGACTTGCTGGAAATTGATGCGGCATCGCGCACCGGTGTCGATGACACGCGCGATTTGCTCGACAAGGTCGTCTATGCGCCATCGCGCGGACGTTGCAAGGTGTACCTGATTGATGAGGTACACATGCTGTCGCTGAGCAGCTTTAATGCGTTGCTGAAGACGCTCGAAGAGCCGCCTAGCCACGTGCGCTTTTTGTTGGCGACGACCGACCCGCAGAAAGTCCCGGTAACCGTGCTGTCGCGCTGCCTGCAGTTCAATCTGCGCCGCCTAACACGCAGCGAGATCGGCGGTCAGCTAGAGCACATTCTCAAAGCCGAGGGCGTTGAGTACGAAGCTGAGGCGATTGATGAGATCTCACGCAGCGCGGACGGCAGCTTGCGCGATGGCCTGAGTTTGCTCGATCAGGCGCTAGCCTACGGAGCCGGTGCGGTGCGCGGCGAGGAAGTGCAGCGCATGCTCGGCGCGGTTGGTCGCGGTGTATTGATCGAGCTTTACGACGCCCTGGCCAGCGGCGAAAAAGAGCGTGTGGCGGCCGGCTTGGCGCAGCTAGAAACGCGCTCACCGTCTTACCATCGCGTTGTTCAAGATCTCATCGAGCTTACCCACGACGTGGCCGTGCGCCAGTTGCTCGGTGATGCAACAGACTCCGCTCTGGTCGATGATCAGCATCTGGATCGCTGGGCGCAGATGCTCTCACCAGAGTTGGTGCAACTGCACTACCAGCTGTTGATTAGCGCGGTAGGCGAGCTGAATCAGGCGCCGGACGCTCGTGTGGCCTTCGCGATGACCGTGTTGCGAATGCTGGCCTTCGAGCCTGCCAGCGGACCTGTCAGCAGCGCTCCGGCTGCGCCCAAGCCGGCTGCACCCAAGCCAACTGCACCCAAGCCGGCGCAGCAATCGGCTGGCAGCGGATATGACAAGCGCAGTTCATCAGCGCAGTCGGCGGCTAGTTCGACGCCTAGAGTCGCTGAACCCGCGCCGCAACAGCCTAGTCCGCAAGCCCGTAGCGCAACAACGGCTGCATCCGGGAGTTTGGCTGAACGCTGGTCCGCGATGGTTGACGACCAAAAGTTGCGCGGACCGATCCGCGAATTGGCGCTGCGCCTGGAGCCGCGCGATTTCGGCGAAACTCAGTGGCGGCTGGCGTTAACCGATGGCTACGACTATTTGGTGACCGAATTCGCAGTAGCCGAACTCGGTCGCGCCGTGGCGCAAGCCAGCGATGGAGCCAAACTGGTGATCGACGAAGGCGGCAAGCAAGAGGCGACCTTGGCCGCGGCGCAAGAGAAAGCCAATAAGGCGCAGCGCGAAGCGGCCGACGCGGCACTGCAAACCGATCCGCTGGCACAGGCTTTGGTCAGCGAGTTCGGTGCTGAACGGGTCAATGACACTCTTTAGCCCGGATGTTTCATGAACTCGCGCGATGATCGCGCAGGACATTGGTCGGCCAGTGGTTTTGCTGAAGGAGCGGTGTAGTGGTTCATACACCCGACTGAGGAAAAATCGCTGGGCGATCAAGGGCCTAGCGAGAGCGCGTGAAGTTTATGAAACATCCGGGTTAGCCCGGATGTTTCATGTAGTTCTGCTGTGGCCGCCGCTAGATTGCGGCGAGTTCAATGTTTAATGGTGGCCTAGGCCGCCAAACAATGCTGGGAGTAGGGATGATGCGTGGACAGATGGGACAGCTGATGCAGCAGGCTCAGAAGATGCAAGAGCAGATGCAAAAAGGCATGAAAGAGGCGCAAGAAGATCTGGCGCGCACCGAAGTTGAGGGTCAGGCTGGTGGCAACTTGGTGAGTGTGGTGATGAACGGTCGTCACGAAGCGCGCCGCGTCCGCATCGACCGGGAACTGCTCAAGGACGATCCAGAGATGGCCGAGGATCTGCTGGTCGCGGCGATCAATGACGCGGTCAACAAGGTGGCTGAGGTATCTCAGGCGCGCATGAAGCAGGCTACTGGCGGAATGGATTTGCCGCCCGGAATGAACTTGCCGTTCTGATCGATGGCTAGCGATGCGCTCGAGGAACTGATTGAGTCGCTCAAGCTCCTGCCTGGTGTGGGGCGCAAGACTGCCCAGCGCATGGCCTTTGCGCTGCTTGAAGGCGAGCGTCTGGCCGCCCAGCGCTTAGCCCGCGGGCTCCAGGGTGCCTGTGAGCGGATCACGCGCTGCCAGCGTTGCCGCACTTATTGCGAGGGTGAGCTTTGCGCGATTTGTCGTAACCCCCAACGTAGCGCCGAAACGCTGTGCGTGGTGGAGTCTCCGGCCGACCTGCACGCTCTGGAACAAGCCACTGGCTACAGCGGTCGTTACTTCGTTCTGCACGGCCGTTTGTCACCGCTGGACGGCGTCGGGCCAGCAGAGCTGGGTTTGCCGCAGTTAGCAGATCTGCTTGCCGAGTTTCCCGTGAGCGAGGTAGTGGTTGCCACCAACCCCACCGTCGAGGGCGAGGCGACCGCGCACTTTGTTGCCGAGATCGCCAATGCCGGTGGCGCCCAGGTGACTCGGCTTGCGCACGGCATTCCGGTCGGTGGGGAGCTGGAATACGTGGACCGGCAGACGTTGGCGCACGCTTTCGGTGGTCGGCTGAAGCTGTAGCGCCGGACTAGGCGTCACTTTCTCGCTACTATCTTCAGCATTGATTCGATTGGTGGAAGCCCATGAGTGAGACGCTGTTCAGCAAGATTATTAGTCGCGAGATTCCGGCCGACATCGTTTACGAGGATGAACACCTGCTCGGTTTTCGCGATGTGAATCCGCAGGCGCCGGTACACGTGCTGTTCATTCCCAAAAAAGCCATGGCGACGCTCAACGACGCTGAGGACGGCGATGCCGAGTTGCTCGGGCGGCTATTGCTCGCGGCGGGGACGTTTGCAAAAGCGGAAGGATTCGCCGAGGCGGGCTATCGAACGGTGATTAACTGCAACGCTGACGGCGGGCAGTCGGTGTATCACCTGCATGTGCACCTGCTGGCCGGCCGCAGCCTGAGCTGGCCGCCAGGCTAGTGTTGGCGCCGCATAGATAGGTTGAACTGGTCTCTTGGACTGCACACTAGTCGCCTGGGTAGTGCTTGCTGCCCAAGCGCGCTCGAAGTACGGCAGCGCCCTTAG
>QIMA01000377.1 GCA_003233535.1 Rhodanobacteraceae bacterium | reverse complement strand
GTAGTGGTTCATACACCCGACTGAGGAAAAATCGCTGGGCGATCAAGGGCCTAGCGAGGGCGCGTGAAGTTTATGAAATATCCGGGCTAGCCCGGGCTCGCTAGAATGCGTCTTTTCCTGCAGGTGACCCTCGATGGACAGCAAGCAAGTCGGTGAGTTTCTACGCGGTCTGCAGGACCGGATTTGCGGCCAGTTAAGCCAGCTCGATGGACAAGCCCAGTTCCGCGAGGACTCCTGGGAGCGCGAGGAAGGCGGCGGCGGTCGCTCCCGCGTCCTCAGCGATGGGGCGCTGTTTGAACAGGCCGGGGTCGGTTTCTCACACGTAATGGGCAAGAGTCTGCCGCCTTCGGCCACGCATTCGCGGCCAGAACTGGCCGGGCGCGGTTTTGAGGCCATGGGCGTGTCCTTGGTGCTACACCCACGCAACCCTTACGTGCCGACCACGCACATGAATGTGCGCATGTTCAGCGCAACCGCCCCGGGCAAGGAGCCAATTTGGTGGTTTGGCGGCGGTTTCGACCTAACCCCGTACTACCCCTTCGACGAGGACGTGCATCACTGGCATCAGGTCGCCAACGAGCTGTGCGCGCCCTACGGCGATGACGTATACGCCGAGCATAAGGCCTGGTGCGACCGCTATTTCTACCTCAAACACCGCCAGGAAACGCGCGGCGTAGGCGGGCTGTTCTATGACGATCTGAACGAGTGGGGTTTCGAGCGCTGCTTTGCCTACACTCAGGCGGTAGGGAACGGTTTCCTCGACGCCTACGTGCCGATTGCACAGCATCGCCGGGATCACGAGTACGGCGAGCGTGAGCGCGAGTTTCAGCTCTATCGGCGTGGTCGCTACGTCGAGTTCAACTTGGTCTACGACCGCGGCACGCTGTTCGGACTGCAGTCCGGCGGCCGCACCGAATCAATATTGATGTCGCTACCGCCACGGGTGCGCTTTGAGTACAACTACCAGCCGGAAGCAGGCAGCCCCGAGGCTGGGCTAGGCGAGTATCTGGTGCCTCGGGACTGGCTCAGTGACGGCTAGCCAACGGAGGGAGTGTGGCTAGGCACAGCTTGATTATGCCCCGGCGGTGCTCGGACTACATCCTACAAAAAGACGCACTACTCTGAAGGTCCCTGTACCGTTACCCTCCGCAATCGAAACATTCGCCAGTTGAAATGGATTTCAATCGCCACGCCCCTGCTGAGATCGGCCTGCACCTAGCCACGATTGGTACCGCCCTGGCTGCGGCCGCTGTGCCGGGCCCAAGCTTTGAGACGCTGAAGCAGATCATCCTGCTGGTCGCCGTCGCGCTCAGCGCGTGGCGCAGCGGTGAGCGACCTGGCGTTGCGCCGATGGCGCTAGTGATCGGGTGCCTAGCACTGGTGCCGTCGGCTTTAGCAGCGCTGGGTACCGGGCTGGCGCCGGATCTGGCGCTTTGGGGCGGACCAGAGCGTCAGCAGGGGCTGGTTCTTGATCTCGCCCTGCTGTTGCTGTTTCTCAATGCCGCACCGCTGCTGTCTGATTTGCAAGTCAGACGGCGCTGGTATCGCGGCGTCAGCGCGATGATCGTGCTCAGTGTCGGGCTTGCGCTGGCTCAGCTGATGGGTGGCCTGCAGGGCTGGCTGCCGCTACTGGAACCGGGACGCGCTTCGGCTAGCTTTGGCAATCCCACCCAGGCCGCGGCGTGGTGGCTGCTGGCTTGGCCGGCGGCGCTGGCATTGCTCGCCTCCGATCTACGCGGAGATCGTTTGTTGGCCACCTTGGCTCTGGTGGCCGTCGTGATCGGTCTGGTCAGTTGCGGTAGTCGCGCTGCTTGGCCAGCTTTGCCAGTTGCGCTGGCTTTGCTCTTTGCCCGCGGCCCAGCACTGCGCTGGATTCTGATCGGTGCGCCGGTGGCGGCCCTAGCGCTGGTGCTAATCACCCTGTCTTGGCGTCCGGCATCGACCGAGGTGCGCACCGACTTGCTCCGTGCAGGCTGGTCTGTGGTGGTAGACCCACCGGCGCTGATCGACGCGCATGGAGCACAAGACGGCCTTGCAGGATGGCGCTGGCTAATCGGCTACGGGCCAGATTCCTTAGACCCGGTGCTGGCCAGCCGAATCCCTCCGGGGCCGGCGCAACAAGCACGCCCGGATCGCGTCCATCAACAGCTGCTCGACCTGTATCTGTCGCGCGGACTGCTCGGTTTGCTCGCCGGGTTGGCTATCCTCAGCTGGCTGGTACTGCGCTGGCGCGACTTGGATGCGGGCAACGACTTAGGCGCGCGCCTGCCTTTTCTTGCCTTGGCCGGATGGCTGGTGGCCATGCAGTTGGGATTTGGCCTCACCGCTGATAAGACCCTAGCCGTGCTCTGGCTGGCGCTACTGGCTGCGCCGCGCGCCGGTGGCGGATTCATCGGCGACGGCGGCTATGCGCGCGCAGCCTTTGCAGCAGCTCTGCTCGCGCCGGCTCTATTGATGAGCTTTCAACGCACCCCGCCAGCGGCCATCGTGCGCAATTTTGAGCTTGGCCAGCAAGCCTATGTGCAGGGCCTGGAACAAACTAAACCGGTTAGCGCCTTGAGGGCCCTAGCGCAGGCCGAACGCCGCTTTGCGCTGGCCCAACGCTTCGACCCCTATCAAGGTGAGTTGGCATTGGCTCGCGTTACTGTGGCCGTTGCCATCGCCCGTCGCACCACCGCAGCACAGCGTGTGCTGTGCGCGCTGGAGCATCAGTGGGCGGTGATTGAGCAAGATCCGATCACCGCTGAGCGGGCACGCGCGGCTCGGGCTCAATGGGAGATTATCGGCGGTTGTGCGGCATCGGGCCGCCCGCTTTCGCAGGGCTAAGACGGCAGGTTGCGGAGCAGCTAGCCCGGAGTTTAGGGATTAGCGGGTCAGCGGCTTGAAGCGAATCCGGTGCGGACGATCAGCTTCTTGGCCCAAACGCGCGTGCCGGTCAGCGCTGTACTCGCTCCAGTTACCGTGATGGAACACAACTCTAGAGTCGCCTTCGAAGGCCAGGATGTGCGTGGCTACGCGATCCAAGAACCAACGATCATGGCTGATGACCAATGCGCAGCCGGGGAAGGCCAAGATGGCATCTTCCAGCGCGCGCAGGGTTTCGACGTCCAGATCATTGGACGGCTCATCGAGCAGCAGCACGTTGCCACCCTTGATCAGGGTTTTGGCTAGATGCAGGCGTCCGCGTTCACCGCCAGACAGTTTGCCGACGCGCTTTTGCTGGTCCTGACCACGGAAATTAAAGCGGCCGATATAGGAACGCGACTGCACTTCCAGCTTGCCAATGGTGAGGATGTCCTGTCCGCCAGAAACCGACTGCCAGACTGTCTCCTCGCCTTCCAGGGAGGCGCGCGACTGATCGACATATGCCAGTTCGACGGTTGAGCCGATATCGATCTCGCCTGAATCGGGCTCTTCCTGGCCAGTAATCATCCGGAACAGAGTCGACTTGCCCGCGCCGTTAGGCCCGGCAATACCGACAATAGCGCCGGGCGGGACGGCGAAGTTCAAATCGTCGATCAATAGGCGATCGCCGTAGCCTTTGCGCACGTTCTTAAACTCAATGACCTTGTTGCCCAAGCGCGGACCGGGCGGAATGTAGATTTCGTTGGTCTCGTTGCGCGACTGGTACTCGACGCTGTTGAGCTCCTCGAAGCGGTTCAAACGCGCCTTGCTCTTTTGACCGCGGCCCTTGGCGTTTTTGCGCACCCATTCCAACTCGGCGGCCAGCGCTTTACGTCGGCCCTTCTCGGCGGTGTCTTCCTGGCGCAGACGCTCGCCCTTTTGCTCCAGCCAAGCCGTGTAGTTGCCTTTCCACGGAATACCGCGGCCGCGATCAAGCTCGAGAATCCACTCGGCAGCGTTGTCGAGGAAGTAGCGATCATGGGTGACCGCCACGACCGTTCCGGGGTAGGCCTTGAGGAACTGCTCCAGCCAATCGACCGACTCGGCGTCCAGGTGGTTGGTCGGTTCATCGAGCAACAGCATGTCTGGGTTACTGATCAGCAACCGGCACAGCGCCACGCGGCGCTTCTCACCGCCCGACAGATTCTTGATCCCGGCGTCCCACGGCGGCAAGCGCAGCGCATCGGCCGCAATCTCCATTTGCAGTTCAAGATTGTGACCATCACCAGCCTGAAGAATCGCTTCCAATCGAGCCTGCTCGGCTGCCAGCGCATCAAAATCGGCATCCGGTTCGGCGTAGGCCGCGTAGACTTTGTCCAGCTCGTCCTGGGCGTTACTGACCTCAGACAGGCCTTCCTCAACCGATTGCCGAACCGTGTGCTCGTCATTCAGATCCGGCTCCTGCGCCAGATAGCCGACTTTAGTGCCGGTTTGCGCTCGCGCCTCGCCCTGGAAATCGGTATCGACACCGGCCATGATCCGCAGCACCGTCGATTTTCCCGCGCCGTTGAGACCGAGTAGACCAATCTTGGCGCCAGGGAAGAAGGACAAGGAGATATCCTTGATGATTTCCCGTCGGGGCGGGACCATTTTGCTGACCCCGATCATGGTGTAAATGTACTGCATGGCGGCTACCTGATGATGTGAAGCGCTCGTGCGCTATAAAGCCGGCCAGCATGACATAGAGCGACGTATTCCTGCTAGCTTCCCCGTTTGCAAGCACCGACCACTATTGAATGGCTAACTCATGACTGCAATGAAGACCCTGATGACCGTTCTGCTGGCACTGAGCGTGTGCGTGAACGCCGCCGTAGCCGCCGGCGTTTACAAGTGGACCGATGAAAAGGGTGTCGTGCACTTCACCGATCGGCCACCGAATCGCGATGATGCGGTCAAGGTCCCGGACGTGCGCGCTCGCGGCAATGAAACCGACCGGCTGAAATCGGTACCCGCGACCGCTGGGGAACAAGTCACCGCCCAGATGCTCCAGGGTCTGTGGTGCGAGTACGAGCTGACCACGACTCTGCCGGACGCCGAAGCAATCCCCAAGCGTGTGGAGTGGGACTTTTACGAAGGCGATGAAGTGCAGTATCGCGACTTGGGTACCGGCCGCCGGGTTGAAACGACCTTCCGCATAGAGGGCGGCGAGATCGTCACCGACGATGCGGAGATGGGCAGCCACAAGATTCGCTCGTATCGTCCAGAGCTGCTCGAACTGGGCAGCAAAGATACGGTTTATCGGCTACGCACTGGCGGCTGTTAGGTCAGCGTTCGTCGATGAGTGCCACCGCCCAACGGCACGCGCGCTATCGAATCGGCAACTGGCATTTCATACCGGCCGCGGTATGTCTGCGTGGTAGCGGCGAAGAGCGCCGACTGACGCCGCAGCAGCTGCGCCTGCTCTGGGCCTTCATCGAAGCGCCGGAGCAGAGCCTCAGCAAACAGCAAATGATCGATCAGGTGTGGGGCGGTCGAATCGTCACCGACGACGCCATCGCCCGCACCATCTCGGAACTGCGCAAACAGCTAGACAGCGATGAGAGCGGCTCCGAGTACATCCGCACTCAGCACGGCCACGGCTATCGGTTGGTAGTGGAGGTTCGGCGCGAAGAAGCTATAGGGATCGACAAACGCAAGATCGCGGCGGTGTTCACTGTTTTCCTGCTCGGAGTGGCGACATGGCTCTGGCTGGCACCGTCGAGCAGCCGCGAAGGGCGGTTGGCGCTGTCGCTTAGCGTGGAGCCACTCCATCAAACGCTGAATGCGCAACGCGAATATGTCGCGATTGCACCGGCGGGAACGCAGATCTGGTACCGCCATCAATCTGGCCGCGTCGAACTTCGGCGCACTGTGGATGGACGTGAACTGCCGCTATGGCAGTCCCGTGGTCATCTGCTGGCTGCTCGAGGGTCGCCACAGGGCAGCCGAATGGCATTGGTTCAGGCCGACCAGGACTGCAACGTGATCGGCATCGATCTGGACACAACGGATTTGCATCGCTGGGCCAGCTGCAGCCTTGAGTTTCCGCCAGCGATCGGATGGCGCGATGAGCAGACCCTGCTTACGGCGCGGCTAACCCGTGACGGCATGCTGGAACTGGCTGAGCTGAGTTGGCCAGGAGCCCCCGTAGTGCGCCGCATTCCCGCCGCCGACTGCCGGCAGCCGCTGCGTATTGCGCAACGCCCGGAGCGAGAGCCACTGCTCAGCTGTCGTACGGATGGCGGCGCAGCGCTCTACCGGGTTGGCGACGAAGCGCTGCTGAATGTATTGGTTTACCGCTCAATCCGGCTTTGGGTAGAAGACAACCAGGGCCGCGTCTACCTCGCCTCCGCGCCTGCCTGGCAGCCCGGCATCACCCGATACGACCCAGAAAGCGGAGAGTTCGCCTACGCCCGTACTGGCTACATCGCCGACCTAGCCTACGATGGCGATGACCTGATTGCGGTCCGTGCTCGGCGCAACCTAGATTTGCTGGCTTTAGATCTGCGCAGCCTGAGCGAAAGCGTGATCGAAGGCGGTGCGCAAATGTCCGTAGCTTTCACCGTCGACCGTAGTTCAGGTGAGCTGTGGCGACTGGACGATCGAGCGGGAAGATTAGCAGTTTATGCTGGCGAGCAGCCCATGCTGAAAGCAGCGCAGAGCGATGTGGATCTGGCCCAAGTCGTGGCCATGGTCGCTGACCTCAGTGCAGGTTGGCTAGTACTCACAACCCTAAACGCTGACCGCTACGAGCATCACTGGCTAACACTGGATCCGGTTGCGCGTTTGGCCCGGTTCGATGCTGGCGATGCGCAGTTGAACATCGGCGAGGGGATTGCCGAGTACGTCGATGCCAACGGCGATCAACGCGCCTTCGAATTGGCCAGCGGTTCGGTGGTGGAGCCGATGAACACGGTGACTTTAGCTGAGACTGAGCACTGTCCCGGCTCGCCGCTGGTGAGCGCTGAGCGCACTATCGAGATTCTCAGCGAAGCCGACGGCGCCCAGTTCCGCGAACTTGATGCGGCTGCGTTGAAAGTCCGACGGCGCTGGCGCGATACCCGCATCGTTAGCCGCTGTGGGTTGCGGCAGCCGCGCCTAGACGAGAGCAATGAGCGTGTGGTGTACGGCCATTTGCGCGACGCGAACAAGGAACTGCTGCGCATCCACTTGCCATCAAGTGATTGATTTACAGAGACGTCAGGATTTTCTCAGGGACTTATCGGCGCAGTACTCAGGCGGTTAGCAGGCTAAAGCCAAGACTGCAGATCTCCGTACGTCCTGATGAGGTCATCATGCATCGAATGCTTGTCGCCGCGTTGCTCATCCTCGCTGGAGCGCAGCTAGCCGCCGCTGAACCCGCACTGGCGGACTACTACGCCACCCTCGCCGGCAGCGGCTCGTCGCTAGCGGGAACAGTCGTTCGCAGTTGGCGCCGCAGTTCGCTCGGTCAGCACTTGGTCGGCGGTCGCCAGGCATCCGCCCGGACTGAACACTCGCTCACCCAGCCAAGCGAACATCGCCAACCTAGGCTGGTCCCGGGTCGACTGCTCTGCCGGTATCGGCAGCAACCCGTTTGGGGTTTGTTCGGCCAAGGCGAAGGCGAACACGTACAGCGGTTCGGAGCCCATCCGCAGGTCGCTGAGGATCACGCGCTGGTCTGCAACGTGCAGGCTGTACCAGCCGTGGTTGAACCAGGCCAAGCGATCGTATGGCGGATGACCAATCAGCTGCTTGCCCAAGTCGTCGCGGCTGGAATGGCGCACCCAGGGTACCGGCGCAGAGTCTGCCAGCAGCGACATATAGGCTTCGTCGAAGCTGCCGGGCTGGCGCTGGATGACCCGCCATAGCGCGGAAGTAAACGGTGCAGGCGTCGCCAACAGCATCGAATCCGGCGCAGTTGGTCGATTGGGATCGGAGCGGGCACGGTCGAGAACGAACTGTTGAGCGAGCACCGACCACAACAAATAGGTGCTAGTGATGGCTAACGCCCAAGGTAGTGACCGACCGCCTCTGGGCGCTGCTCCAGGCTTAGGCCTCAGCGCAACCCAGATCACCGCGATTAGCAGCGGCAACGTGTACAGCGGATCAATGATGAACATACTGCCCAGGCCGATCGGCGTAGGGTCGATTGGCCACCAAAGCTGGGTC
>QIMA01000259.1 GCA_003233535.1 Rhodanobacteraceae bacterium | reverse complement strand
GGCCGGTGCTGGTCAGCAGATCGATGAGCGCGGTATTCACCCCTGGGCGACCCATGCGATCGACTTGACCACCAGCCAGGAACTTGCATTCCAAACCGGCGATATTGGTCAGCCGAATTAGCGAAATCTCGCCGTTGCCGTAGCCAGGAAGGATTGAGTTGTAGAGAACGATCGCCGAGCTGCAATCGACAAACACGAACGTGACCGTGCCCCACTCCACCAGCTCTACGGCATTGCCAAAGGTTGGCGGAAAGCTGCCGCCGCTGGTGGCAAATAGGGTCACCGTCGCGGTATCGCCATCAAATGGTCCATCACCGACCAAGTACAGCTGTTGGCCGTCTGGAGTGTAGACGTCCCAGCTCACCACGAAGCGTTCGCTACCATCCGGCAGCTGGGTGACCTGCACGAAGAAGCCGTGGCGAGGATTGTCGGCATCGTAGTAGCCGCCGGTAATCGCACCGGTGATGCCGTCGCCGAATAAGCGCTCGGAATTCGCCCAGATCTTGAAAACAGGGTTAACTGACTCGCCCATCAGCCGCGAGGACTGCACGCCCAGTACGATGGAAAGCGTGTTGAAGCTGCCGAATGAGTTCACGCCGGGATCGGTAAACGATGGCGTCAGGGTGTCACGCGTGCGGACAAACGCAGGCCCGTCGAAGAAGAATGGGTCGTCACGTAGCCCGGAATAAACGCGCATACCGTCGCCGACTACAGTGCCGCCCACATCACCGCGAACGAAAAGACCGTTGGGACCGGCACAAAGTATCTCCTCACCCTCATCGACGAAGTTGCAGCTGACCGTAACTGGCTCGCTGCCCTGCTGAGTCAGAAAGAAGTTGTACTGCACGGCGTCTGAGAAAATCGCTCCGGCAGGTGCGTCCGGAAACACCGTCAACACCAAGATGGTCTCGTCCGGATCGTTTGGGTTCACAAAAGCGTAGATGTCGTTGATATCGGACGTGGGGTCAGCGCGGACCAGCGGGGCCTCACTGTGATCGGCCGCCAGTAACGGATTTGCCGCCAATAGAACTAGCCCCATAAACACGAATTTGGTTTTCATCTATACCTCCCGTTGCAGATGCTTCGCTTACGGCATCAATGTAACCAATGGATGCAGGTCCGGTACCGTACCGTCTATATGACACTCTGCGCATCGACAAGAAAGCGCGTTTTGCGGCTCGTTTGCGGGCTTAAGGTGGTTGTACAATAGGCCTTTCGGCACCAGGTCACACGAGGCATCGATGGCAGCGACACAGCAAGCGATGACCGACATGAGCGCAGCCAGTTTGCCTATAGAACAGCCTAAATCGATCACTGAAGGCACACCACGTGACCCCTTGGTTGAGCTCATAGAGCGTATCGCCAACGGTGAACAAGCGGCATTGGATGAGCTGCGCGTGGCTTGCCTCAGCAATCTCTATGCCGTCTCTAAACGCATCTTGGTAACAGCCGAGGACGCCGAGGAGACCGTTTACGATGTCTTGCTCTGGGTTTGGCACAATCCAGATCGCTTCAACCCCTCTCGCGGTACAGTCTCTGCATGGTTGAACAATCTAGCCTGGAGCCGGTCTATCGACCTGTTGCGCAAGCGCAAGCGTCGTCAATCACTCATGCATCCAGATGCCGATCTGGCCACGTATGAGGGGCAGGAAAAGAATCCGGACAACTGGCTGAGCTGTTTCGACGATCAAAGTCGGATTCGGCGCGCGCTTAGCGAATTGAAGCTCGAACAACGTCAGATGTTGCTCATGGCGTTCTTCGAAGGGTTAACCCACCAAGAGATTACCGAGCGTACGCAGCGACCGCTCGGAACGGTCAAGTCACTGATTCGTAGAGGATTGCTGCAAATGCGCCCGATGCTGAGCAAAGATGAGTAAGAACGCCGTGGCTACCAATTACAGCGTTTTGCCAGCCGATGTCATTACGGCGCTGGCGAACGATGTCGCGCCTTGTGAGTTACCCGAGGGAATCGAGCGGCGATTGGCCGCGCGTCTGTCGAGGGCGATTACGGCGGATGCGAAACCCGAGATCCAGGTGCAGCGAGCAGCAGATAGCCGTTGGATACAGGTCATGCCGGGCGTCGAAATCCGAATTCTACACCACAACTCGACCACGCGCGCCCTGACCTCACTGTGGCGCCTGCAGCCGGGCGCGCAGCTGCCTGCCCATCAACATGATCGGGCAGACGAAGAGTGTCTGATTATCGAAGGCGACATCTGTCACGCCGACGATCAGTATCTGCCGGGCGACTACATGATCGGCCTGAAGGGCTCAATCCACGGCGTGATCAGCAGCAAGGGTGGCGGCGTGATGATGCTGCGCAGCAGCGATCACCATGTGCCGGTGGAGTTACTTCGCGCCAGCGTCACAGCCTGACTCGCAGCCACTGGCTGCCCGCTGCGGCTACTAGCCGCCCTTCCCATCGAGCTGGAGCGAAACATGGCGCAATCTCAAAGCGGCAACGAACTGGTCATAGCTGGTCGCCGCTATCGCTCGCGCCTGCTCACCGGCACCGGCAAGTTCAAAGACTTGCAGGAAACCAAAGAAGCCACCGAAGCGGCCGGCGCAGAAATTGTCACGGTGGCCATTCGCCGCAGCAATATCGGCCAGAATCCAGGCGAGCCGAACTTGCTCGACGTGCTGCCGCCCGACCGCTACACCATCCTGCCCAACACCGCGGGCTGCTTTAACGTTGAGGATGCGGTTCGCACCGCGCGTTTGGGCCGCGAACTGTTGGATGGCCATCCGCTGGTGAAGCTGGAAGTTTTGGCCGACACCAAAACGTTGCTACCGGACGTCATCGCGACGATCAAAGCCACTGAGATCTTGGTCGCTGAGGGCTTCGAGGTGATGGTTTACACCAACGACGACCCGATCCTGGCCCGGCACTTTGCAGCGCTGGGCTGCGTGGCGGTGATGCCGCTGGCAGCGCCGATTGGTTCTGGCTTAGGAATTCGCAACCCCTACAACCTCCTGACGATCATCGAAGAGCGCAGCGTGCCGATTCTGGTCGATGCAGGCGTCGGCACGGCATCTGACGCCGCAGTCGCCATGGAACTGGGCTGCGATGGCGTATTGATGAACACGGCGATTGCCGGTGCCCGTGAACCGGTGCGCATGGCCCGCGCCATGGCGCTGGCTATCGAGGCCGGCCGCGAGGCCTTTCTAGCCGGCCGCATTCCGAAGAAGCGCTTCGCTTCGGCAAGCTCACCAATCGAGGGCACCATCGGTTGAGCGACGAAACTAAGCCTGCCTCCAAGCGGCGCCCCATTCGCAGCTACGTCCTGCGTCAGGGGCGGCTCACACACGGCCAAACCCGTGCGCTGAAAGAAATGTGGCCGACCTTTGGCCTGGAACCGACCGTCGACGCATCAATCAAGCAATGGTTCGATCGCGAGGCGGACATCGTGGTGGAAATCGGCTTTGGCAATGCTCGCGCGCTGATCGAATGCGCGCGCACTGACCCTGAGCGGAACTACGTTGGCATCGAGGTGCACGCCCCCGGCGTGGGCCAGGTGCTGCTAGGCATTGAGGAGCACGAGCTCAAGAATATCCGCGTCTTCAATCACGATGCCGTTGAGATTCTGCAAACGAAGGTCCCGCCTGAGTCGCTGAGTGAAATCCGGATCTGGTTTCCCGATCCGTGGCACAAAAAAAAGCACAGCAAGCGACGGCTGATTCGAACGCCCTTGGTCGCCCTGTTGGTGGATCGATTAAAGCTGGGCGGTTTGCTGCATTTGGCGACCGACTGGGTACCGTATGCGGACTGGATGAGCGAAGTTCTCGCCGCCGAATCGCGGCTGCAAAACCAGTCCGCCCCCGAGCTTTACAGCGCTCGCCCAGAGTCACGTCCGGAAACGCATTTCGAACGACGCGGCGAGCGGCTGGGTCATGAAGTGCGCGATTTGCTTTATCGAAAAATCGACGCTTAATGCGGTCTTACGGGCAATACTTCGGAATCTGCGGCAATTAGTGGGCAAAAAACCCAACCAATCGTGAATTGGCACCTCGATTAGGTGGAAACATCTATTAACGAAAGTTTAATATTCACCCTCGGGGCATCGTGGATGAAGCCCGCGGCATCGCAGACATGGACGACTCAATCGCCTTAACCTCGGACATCGTGCTGGTACTGATCCTGTTAGCAGGGACGGTGCTGCTGTTTGTGCGCGAGTGGTTGCCCGCCGACGTAGCAGCAATATTGATCCTCGTCGTACTCGGCCTAACTGAATTAGTGCCGCCAGAGATCCTGTTCTCCGGCTTCGCATCGAACGCGGTCATGGCCATCGTCGCGGTGATGATCTTGGGCGCGGGCCTGGATCGCACTGGCGTAATGAACAGCGCTGCGAAGCTGATCATGAAGCTGTCCAACGGCAGCGAAGCGCATCTGATCATGACCTTGTCCGCCTTCGCCGGCGTACTCAGCGCATTCATGCAGAATCCGGCGGTCGCCGCGCTGTTTCTACCCGTCGCCTCGCGGGTTTCCTCGCGTACCGGTTATCCGCTCTCACACCTGCTCATGCCGATGGGCTTTTGCATCATTCTTGGCGGGCAGATGAGTACGGTTGGCAACTCGCCGATGATCTTGCTCAACGATCTAGTCGCCAGCATCAACCGCAACTTGCCACAAGGCGCTGAGACTCTGCAGCCTTATCCGCTGTTCTCGGTATTCCCAGTGGGGTTGGGTCTGTTCGTATTGGGCTTGCTGTACTTCCGCTTCTTTGGCAAGTACTTGCTCCCTGAAGCGGACAAACAATCGGTTACGCCGAGCCGCACCGAGACCTACTTTGAGCAGCTATACGGCTCTAGTGGCGAAATTTTTGAGCTCGAAGTTCAGTCTGGCAGCCCGCTAATCGGCGTCACTGTGCTGGAAGCGGAAAGCCTGCCCGGGGTGCCGATCATTCTGGCCTTGCAGGATGCCGGACAAGCGCGACTGGCGCCGCCCGGCGATCAGGCCATTGGTCGAGGAGCACGCCTGGGTATGCTCGGCAGTCGCGAGCAGCTGCAGACTTTCGCCGGTGCCTACAACTGCAAGCTAGAACCACGCCTAGTGCAGTTGGAAGCGCTGTTCAATCCGGCTCGCTCGGGTATCTCCGAAGCCGTGGTGCCGCCGGGCTCGCGACTAATCGGCAAGCAGATCGGTGAACTCAGACTGCGCCGACGGTTCGGCGTCAGTCCCTTATCGGTAACACGCGCACACGAGGTGATGCGTGAAGACATTCGCGAAATCGAGCTGCAGGCTGGCGACTGTCTGGTCTTTCACAGCACCTGGCGCGACCTGATGGAGCACGCCCACGAAAAAGACTTCGTGGTGATCACCGATTACCCCAAAGACGAGCAGCGACCGCAAAAGCTGTTGCATGCCGCGACCTTTTTCGTCCTCGCATTCGGCTTGGCCCTGATCGGCCACGTACCGGTAACGTTGGCCCTGTTTGCCGGTGCGGCCGGCATGCTGATCACCGGCGTGCTCAGTCCAGATGAGGCTTACAAGGCGATCAGCTGGAAGACGGTATTCATGCTCGCCTGCCTGATTCCATTGGGTTCGGCCGTCGACACGACCGGCACGGCTGCCTGGGTCGCGCAGGGCACGCTAGGCTATATCGGCAGCTGGCCGGAATGGGGCGTACAACTCGCGCTGGCTGCATTGACCTCTATCGCGGCGCTGATGATGTCCAACGTCGGTGCCGCGATCATCATGATTCCGATGGCGGTCAATATCGCGCTTGCGGTGAACGGCAATCCCACCGCATACGCGCTGATTGCCGCCTGCGCCGCCACCAACAACTTCCTCACACCAACCAACGCAGTGACCGCGATGATCGCCGGACCCGCCGGCTACAAGGGTTCGGATTTTCTTCGTGCCGGCGTTCCGTTGACTGTGCTTTATTGGCTGGCGAGCGTGTTCTTGGTGCGGGTTTTTTACTAACGCACCCTGGCCTACAGCGCAAATCGCGACACGAACGTGGGCAACTGATCTGTCCCTGCTCCGCACCGAACCTCGTAGCTAATAGAGTCAGAGGCTTATCGCTGAGCGCCCAGAACGTCGTCTACAGACGCGTCTGGAGCCAGCAGGCGCTCTTGCACGCGCCGTTGTTGGGGAGTCTTAAGACGATTAATCGCCGAGCTGTTGCTGCCGCCATGGCAGCACGGTTCCGCTCAGACAGTGACCTAAAACAGGAGTCGATATGGATTGGTATATCAAGGTACTTAAGCAATACGCCGTGTTTGATGGACGCTCTCGTCGCAAAGAATTGTGGATGTTCGTTCTCATAAATCTCGGGGTCACCGTTGGCCTGTCCGTGATTGAAGGCGTGATCGGTCTGCCGGCCGTCCTGAGCGGACTCTACGGTTTAGCCGTACTGCTGCCCGCCATCGGCGTCGCTATCCGTCGGCTGCACGACACCGGCCGAGCAGGCTGGTGGATCTTGATGTGTTTCGTCCCAATTGTCGGATTCATCGTGCTGGTGATCTTCTACGCCCAGGATAGCCAACCGGGTTCCAATCAGTACGGCGCCAATCCAAAGGGCGCTTAGCGCTCACTCGAAATGTCATGGGCTTGGTTGCGGCCAAGCCCATCGTCGGAGCTGCCAGTCATACCAAAACGCAGCTACCGAGCCGCGCAGCGCTTGTTCAGACATGGTCTCTTCGATAGCGTGACGGGGTTCCCTTGGACCCCTTTGCAATGCCTAAGCGCAAACAGCCGAATAGCTACCGCCTTTGCCTGCTCAGCAGACTGATTAAGACCCTGGTTGACACTCGCGACGACAACGAAGTGAAGGGGCTGATGTGGGCTACAGCCTACGGCTTTTTCATCATGTTCTCGTACTACATACTGCGCGCGGTGCGCGACGAAATCTCGTCGGCGGATCGGGGCAATCTGCAGGTACTGTGGACGGCGGTGTTCTTCGTCATGATGGTCGCCGTGCCGCTGTATTCGGCGATCACTTCGCGCTGGTCGCGCAGCGTATTCGTGCCGCTTTGCAATCGTTTTTTTATCGCTTGTCTGATCGGATTTTGGCTCGCGCTGATGTTCCTGCCCGAGTCTTCTAGAGCTTGGATAGATCGTACCTTCTATGTCTGGACCAGCGTCTTCGCACTGTTTGTCGTGACAGTTTTCTGGGGTCTGCTCGCCGACTGTTTCAGCAACGCCCAGGCCCGCCGACTTTTTGGCTTCATTGCCGTCGGCAGTTCCGTCGGCGGTATCGCCGGCTCGAGCGTCACGGCGATACTGGCCGAGTCGGTGCCGACATTCTCACTGCTGCTGATTGCCTGCGTGCCGCTGGAAATCGCGTCCTGGTGCGCCCGGGTGCTGCACCAGCGCTTTGCTACTGGCGACGTGCAGGGCGAAGGAGAATCAGCGCGCCCCATCGAGGGCAACGCCTGGAGCGGAATGAAAGAGGTGTTTTCCTCACCCTATCTACTCGGCATTGCGGCATTTATCGCGCTGATGACGTTCGCGTCGACGATGCTCTACTTCCAGCAGGCTCATCTCGTTGCCGATGCGTTTAGCGACCGCGGCGAGCGCACGTCCTTCTATGCCATCGTCGACATCGTGGTCAACGTGCTGACCATCGTCTGCCAGGTCTGGCTTTCGGCGCACATTATTCGCTGGCTCGGGGTAGGCGTTGCACTGGCACTAGTACCGGCATTAATCGCCTTCGGCTTCGTGGCTTTGGGCCTGTATCCCACGCTAGCAGTGCTGGTGGTGATCCAAGTGCTCTATCGAGCAGGACGTTACGGCTTCACCAAGCCTGCGCGAGAGATTCTGTGGACGGTGCTCAATCGCCAGTCCAAGTACAAAGCGAAACCGTTTCTTGACGCCGCCGTATATCGCGGAGGCGACTTAGTGAGCGGCTGGATGTATCACGGCATGGCCCTGGTCGGGCTGTCCATCGGCGCGATCGCTCTGGTTGCCGCGCCTGTTGCAGCCGTGTGGGCAATCTTGGGGCTGCGCCTGGGTTTGGCTCAGGAGACGCTGGCGGACGCTACGCCACCCGCGCCCTGAGCCTGCAGGGCTGCGGCAATTTCACGGATGTGTTTGTCGTCAATCGAGAGTCTGCTGAGCTCTAGCTGC
>QIMA01000537.1 GCA_003233535.1 Rhodanobacteraceae bacterium | reverse complement strand
CGCGCCCTCGCTAGGCCCTTGATCGCCCAGCGATTTTTTCTCAGTCGGGTGTATGAACCACTACACCGCTCCTGCGGAAAAACCACTGGGCGATCAATGTCCTGCGCGATCATCGCGCGAGTTCATGAAATATCCGGGCTAGAGATCGAACGCGCGGTGCTCGAAGAAAAGAACGAAACGACGCTGAAACCGCAGCCATTCGAGGACTCAGTTAGAACCGCCATGTGGTTTTTGGCAAACCCTTGGAAACTCTGGAAAAAAGGCGCACTCAAGGACCGTCACGCGGTCCTCAAGCTCGCATTTCCCCATGGTCTCATCTACGACCGCGAAAGCGGACTTAGAACCGCCGCAACCCCAACGCTCATAAAGCTTTTCGGGGCCCTGAACAACGATGAAACTAAAATGGCGGAGAGGGAGGGATTCGAACCCTCGATACGGGATAAACCGTATACTCCCTTAGCAGGGGAGCGCCTTCAGCCGCTCGGCCACCTCTCCAAAATTCTCGCTAGCGACTCGGCTTAAACACCGCCGGCCGTCGCGAAGCCGGCAAGGATAGCTGAAGCATCCCGCCGCCGCAAAGACCTTTTTTCGAATGCCGGTGGCCTGACCCGATAACGGCCCTTAGTCGTCGCTCCGCACAGCGTGCAAAACCCGCCAAGGCCCTCAGTCTTCCGACGCCTTAATCTCGATGGAAATCGTGTCGTCTTCATCGCCCGGCTGCTCGCGACGAATCCGCTGATAGATTTCTTCGCGATGCACGGCAACCTCCTTCGGCGCGGTAATGCCGATCCGCACTTGGTTGCCCTTCACGCCGAGTACGGTGACTGAAACGTCGTCACCAATCATCAGCGATTCGCCTACCCTTCTGGTGAGAATAAGCATCTCACTCTCCTGTTCCGTGCCCTCGCCTCTTTGGACAGATCGGTGCGCTGATCTGCCCCCCTTGGCGCTGGTCCATCCTGGACCGTCCCTGCAATACGCTCGCGCGATCACCATGTCGTACGCAACGAATGCTACCCGTCACCCCGTTTGCAAGCAACGGCAACGCAAGTTTGTGCACGACGGGGACCCTGCGAGAGCGCTCCTCGGCTACAATCGCGCGCCCTGCTGTTGTCGCCATTGCACGTGTCCGCACCAACCAAACTGCTCAACCTCCCATTACCCAAGGCCAATGAACGCTGGCGCCGCTGGTCGGCTCCGCATGGCGCGGCTCTAGCTCTAGCCTTGGGCGAGGCCGCTACGCAATGGCAGCGGCCGGTCGTGGTGCTTACTCGCGACGCGCACACTGCGCAGAGCCTGTACGCTGATTTGCAATCGATGGCCGCGCCGTCGCTCAACACGCAAGTTCTGCCGGACTGGGAAACCCTGCCCTACGACCACTTTCCACCGCACCCGGAAATCGTCGCCGAGCGGATTGCCACACTGATCGACTTGCCGCGCCGCGAGTCCGGCATTCTGCTGGTCCCGGTCGGCGTGTTGCTGCAGCGCCTAGCGCCGCGCAGCTATTTGCTCGGGCGTTCGTTGTCCTTGAGCGTGGGCGATCGCTTCGACATGGACGCCCAGCGCGCACTGCTAGAGCAGGCCGGCTACCGCACCACCAAACAGGTGTTTGAGCCCGGAGAAGTTGCGGTACGCGGCGGGCTGATGGACCTCTATCCGATCGGCGCCGACCGGCCGTACCGGCTGGAATTGTTCGACGACGCGATCGAAAGCATCCGCCCCTTCGACCCGGAGACCCAGCTGTCGGAAGGCAGCGTGCCCTCGGTACACCTGCTGCCCGGCCGCGAGTTTCCGTTCGACGAAGACGCGCTAAAGAGCGTTCGCGAGCGCATTCGCGAGCGCTTCGATATCGATATACGCCGCTCTGCGTTCTATCAGGATCTGAAAAACGGTCTCGCTCCGGGCGGCATCGAGTACTACTTGCCGCTGTTCTTTGAGAAAACCGAGACCCTGTTCGACTATCTGCCCGAAGGTAGCCTGATCACCGTCGTCGGTGACGCTCTGGACGCCGCCGAAGCTTTCTTGGTCGAGGCCGCCGAACGTTACGAGCAGCGCGCCTACGACATCGACCGCCCGGTGCTGCCCGTGGCCGAACTGTTTTTGGACATCGACGACGTCCGTCAGCGGCTCAACCAGCTTGATCGCGTGCTGATCGAGAGCAATGACGCCGAGGCGCTGACTGAAGCCGCTCCGGAACTGCCGCTATTTCCTCGCCAGGGCGAACCTGGGCAAGCGCTGCGTGCCTATATCGACGGCCATCCCGGCTCGCTGTTGATCGCGGCCGATTCGCCAGGTCGCCGCGAGGCGCTGCTGGAAACCCTGGCGCGGCATAATCTGCGCGCCGTGATGGTCGAACACTGGGCCGACTTTGTCAGCGAACGACCGCCGCTGGCAGTGACCTCGGCGGCGCTGTCGGATGGCTTTTATCTGCCCGCGGCGCATCTAACGGTACTCACTGAGCGCCAGCTATACGGCGAACGAGCGGCACAGACTCGACGCCGTACCGACAGTACGCGCGATCCGGCCTCCATCATTCGCGACCTGGGTGAGCTGGCTGAAGGCGCGCCGGTGGTCCACGAAGACCACGGTGTAGGCCGCTACCAGGGGCTGGTGATCCTCGAGCTTTCCGGCCAGGAAGGTGAGTTCCTAGCGATCGAGTATGCTGGCGGCGACAAGCTCTATGTGCCGGTTGCGCAGCTGCATCTGGTCAGCCGCTACACCGGCGGTGCGGTCGAACATGCGCCGCTGCATGCGCTCGGCGGCGAAGCCTGGGAGCGGGCGAAGAAACGCGCCGCCGAAAAGATCCACGATGTCGCTGTCGAGTTACTGGAAGTGCAGGCACGACGCGCCGCGCGCAAAGGCGAAGCGCTTACCCTTGATCGACCGCTGTACGAGCAGTTCTGCGCCGGCTTTGTGTTTGAGGAAACGCCCGATCAACAGCAGGCCATCGATGCGGTGATCGCCGACTTGGCCAAGACCACGCCGATGGACCGCGTGGTCTGCGGCGACGTCGGCTTCGGCAAGACTGAAGTCGCCCTGCGCGCTGCCTTTTGCGCGGTGCACGCAGGTAAGCAGGTGGCGGTGCTGGTGCCGACGACGCTGCTGGCAGCGCAGCACTATCGCACTTTCACCGATCGTCTGGCTGACTGGCCGGTGAAGATCGAACTGCTATCGCGCTTTGTCTCTAGCAAGGGTTCCAAAAGCGCGATCGAAAACTTGGAAAACGGCAAGGCCGACATCGTCATCGGCACCCACCGGCTGATTACTGGCGACCTCAAGTTCAAAGACTTAGGGCTGGTCATTGTCGACGAGGAGCAGCGCTTCGGCGTGCGCCAGAAGGAGCGGCTGAAGCAGTTACGCGCCGAGGTGCATTTGCTCACGCTCACCGCCACGCCTATTCCACGAACGCTGAACATGGCCCTGGGCGGGCTGCGCGATTTGTCGATTATCGCGACCCCGCCGGCACACCGTTTGGCAGTCAAGACGATGATCGCGCAGCGCGAGGCCGGGCTCATCCGCGAGGCGATTCAGCGCGAACTGGCCCGCGGTGGGCAGGTGTATTTTCTGCACAACGACGTGCAATCGATAGAACAGGCCGCGCGCGAGTTGCGTGAGTTAATGCCGCAAGCGCGTGTGGCGGTGGCCCACGGCCAGATGCCGGAAAAAGCTCTAGAGCAAGTCATGCTGGATTTCTATCGGCAGCGCTGCAACGTACTGATGTGCAGCACCATTGTCGAAAACGGCATCGACGTACCGACCGCCAACACCATCATCATTGAACGGGCCGACAAGTTCGGCCTGTCGCAGCTGCATCAGCTGCGTGGACGTGTCGGCCGCTCGCATCACCGCGCCTATGCCTACATGCTGGTCCCGGACCGCAAAGCCATGACCGGCGATGCGGTCAAGCGGCTAGAGGCACTAGCCTCGCTGGAGGAACTGGGCGCTGGCTTCACCCTAGCCACGCATGATCTGGAAATCCGCGGCGCCGGCGAACTGCTTGGCGAGGGACAGAGCGGACAAATCCATGAAGTTGGCTTCTCGCTGTACAGCGAGTACCTCGAACGCGCTGTCAAGGCGCTCAAATCCGGCAAGATTCCAGATCTCGATGGCGACCGTGGCCACGGCGCCGAAGTCGAGCTGAATATCCCGGCACTGATCCCCTCTGACTACATGGCCGACGTGCACGACCGGCTGACCCTGTACAAGCGGATCGCCGGCTGTCGCAGCGCCGCCGAGTTGGACGCAATGAAAGTAGAGATGATCAACCGCTTCGGGCTACTGCCAGAGCAAACGCGCAATCTATTTGTGGTCGCCGCGCTAAAACTGCGCGGCGGCAAACTGGGAGTGAAGAAGCTGGTCCTAGGCCCTCACGGCGGCCGTTTGAACTTCGAGGCCAAACCCAATGTAGATCCAATGGTGGTAGTGAAACTGATCCAGCGCGAGAATAGGCGCTACGCCTTCGATGGTCCCGATCGCTTAAAGATCCGCGATATCCTTGAAACCCCCGCCGAGCGACTGCAACTCGCCGACGATTTGTTGAAACAGCTTGGGAAACGCTATGCCGCTTGATCTCACTGCCCCATCCCGTACTCGCCTGGGTTTGTTATTGTTTGCCTGCGCATCGCTGTTCGCCTCCGCGGCCGTATCTGCGCAAGAAGAGATTCCGCAATCGGTGCAGATCGAAGTGCTGGTTTTTGAGTACATCGACGGCGGCACCGGCAGCGAAGCGGCGCCACGCAAGCAGGAACCGGACTACGGCAACCGCTACGTGCTTAGTGAACCGGCTGGGCCCGGTTGGTATCGAGTTGTTCCGGCAAGCAAGCAACGCTTAGCCGGCGCCTCCGGCGTGCTCGGCCGCTCATCCAGAACTCGATTACTGATGCACACCGGCTGGCAGCAGCCTAGTCGCGACACTCGCCGCATCGTGCTGCGCAGCGAACAGATACACAGCAGCGGCGACAACGTCGATTCGCCAAGCGTCGAAGGCTGGCTGGAACTGCAATCCGATCGCGGTCTGCGCGTGCATTTAGACTTCGATCATCGCCGCGCTGTAGATGGCGTACTAACCGAGTTCCGAATGAATCAAGTTCGGCTGGTCAATCCCGGCGAGATCCAATACTTCGACCACCCTGCTTTCGGCGTCTTAGTACGGGTCGATTCCCTCGACGACGGGCAGTAAACACACACAGCAGTTGCGCGCCGACGAGCGGCGCGATCACTCAAGGACACGGCACTGGCAATGGTTGAATTTATCCCCGGGCAACGCTGGTACAGCTTGGCCGAACCCGAATTGGGGCTCGGTACTGTGCTGCGCACCGCGCCGCGCTCGGTCCAGGTGGTCTACACCCAAAGTGGCGTCATCCGTCACTACGCGACCGCCTCGGCACCGCTGGAACGGGCCAAATTTCAGGCTGGCGACCACATAGTCTGCGCCGGCGAGGGCCGCACCGTGGAAAACGTGGTCGAGCAAGACGGTCTGTATTTCTATCTATGCGACGGTGAGCCGCTGCCCGAGACCTCTCTCGACGATCGTCAGGCCGCCGGCCGGCCGGAAGACCGCTTGGTCGCCGCACGAGTCGGCTCTAATCGCCACTTTCGTTTGCGCTTGCAGTCTTTACAGGCTCGCGCCGAGGCCCGTGGCCGGCCCAGTTGGGGCTTGGAGTCGGCACGGGTGCAGCTGTTGCCGCACCAACTCGGTGTGGTTGCCGGCGCCCTGGCTCAGCCCAGCCCGCGGGTTTTGCTGGCCGACGAGGTCGGCTTAGGCAAAACCATTGAAGCCGGCCTGATATTGGCCCGTTTGATCGCCAGTGGCCGCGCTGAGCGGGTTTTGATCTTGGTGCCTGAGCCGCTGGTAGTGCAGTGGTTTGTGGAGCTAAGGCGTCGCTTTCTGCTCAATTTCGCGGTCTATGACGAAGAGCGCGCGGCATCGATTGAGGCCTCCGGCAGCGGCGAGAACCCGTTCCTCGACGATCAATGGGTGCTCACTGAGCTGAGCTTCTTGACCAAGTCGGCCAAGCGCAGCGAGCAAATTGCTAGCGCCGGCTGGGATTTGGTGATCGTAGACGAGGCGCATCACTTGGCCTGGAATCCCGAACAAGCCAGCCCGGAGTACCAGCTAGTCGAACAACTCTCGTTGACTACACCCAGCCTGATCTTGCTCACCGCCACCCCGGAGCAGCTAGGACGCGCAGGTCATTTCGCTCGTCTGCGCCTGCTAGACCCCGATCGCTACAGCGATTTGCAGCACTTCATGCGCGAAAGTGAAAGCTTTCAGGCGGTGTCGGCGATAGCCAGCGAACTGCTCGACAAGGGCGACCTGAGCGCCGCGGCGCGCACCGAATTGGCCCAACTGCTCAAAGACGACCGTATTGCCAGCGAGCAGATTGATTCGCTTCCCGATGAGGCGGCGCAGGAGATCCTGCTGGATGCGCTAATTGACCGTCACGGCACTGGCCGAGTCATGTTTCGCAATCGGCGCGAGAGCGTCGGTGGCTTCCCCGAGCGCGAGCCTGTGCCGGTTAGCCTGCCTTCGCCCGGACACGACCCAGCTCTGGCCGCGCGTCTACTTGCAGAGTTCAACAGCGACTTGTTGCCGCCAGACTTATCGCCCGCGTTTAGCGCGAGCGAAACCGACGATGTGCCGCCAGCCGTTACCCTGCTCACCTACGACCCACGCTTTCACTGGTTGCTAGAGCTGATCGAGGAGTTTGCCGAGCAGAAGCTGGTCCTGATCTGTCGCAGCCGAGCCAAAGTGGAGCTGCTAGAAGCGGCGTTGCGGATGAAGGCATCGATTCGCGTGGCGCGCTTTCATGAAGGGCTGAGTCTGGCCCAACGCGATCGCAATGCGGCCTTTTTCGCCCAGGCTGACGGCGCTAGGCTGCTGCTGTGCTCGGAGATCGGCTCGGAGGGACGCAACTTCCAGTTCGCGCATCATTTAGTGCTGTGGGATCTGCCCGCAGATCCCGATCTACTGGAGCAACGCATAGGCCGTCTGGATCGCATTGGCCAAACCGAAACCATCAAGATTCACTACTGCACCTTGGGTGATACCGCTCAAGCAGTCCTGGCACGCTGGTTCGAGTCCGGTCTGGATGCTTTCCGCAGCAGCCCGCCCGACGGGCGCGAGCTGTTCAACCAGTTTGGCGAGCGTCTGGTCGATACCGCCCGCGGCATTGCTGAAGGCGAGTCCGGCAGCCATCAGGCGCTGGATCAACTCATCGCCGATAGCCGCAAAGCACACGATCAGCTTAGCGAACAGATCCGCGGCGGACGGGATCGGTTGCTAGAGCTCGCCACTCGCCGCGACCACGGCGGTGTCGAGCTGATTGAAGCCCTGGATGGCGTTGATAACGACCCGCTAAAAGACGGCTATGTGCAGCAGCTATTCGAACACTTCGGAATTGACGTCGAAGAATTGGGCCTGCGCCGAGTGCGGTTGGATCCTGAGTACGTCAACAACAACGCTTTCCCGGGGCTCAAAGATGGTCCAGAGACGATTACCTTTGATCGCTACGAGGCGCTCGCTCGCGACGACATAGGCTTCGTCCGACTTGATCACCCACTGGTAATTGGCGCGCAGGAGCTGTTGCTGAGCAGCGAGGAAGGCGGCGCAGCCTTCGTGATTGATCCGTCCTTACCCAGCCGCAGCGTGCTTCTGGAAGCCGTCGCCGTGCTCGAAACCATTGCCCCCAGGGGTGTCGATGTCGACCGCTTCCTGCCACCGACGCCGCTGCGCATCTTGGTCGACAGCCGCCGTGAGCGGCGTGAACACGAAGTTGACCCCGCGGCCGAATCGCGCAGCGACGAACGCCCAGCCGATTTGGCGCGGCTACGCAAAGTGCTCAACACCCTGGTACCGGCGCTCCGCGACGCCGCGATGGCGATGGCGGAGAAAGACACCGCCAAGATGATTGCTGACGCTCGTGAACGCGCCAAACAGGAGCTGGAACGCGCCAAAGAGCGGCTTAGCGCATTGCGCCGAGTCAACCCGAACGTCCGCGAAAGCGAACTGATACAGTTGGATGAACAGCGTGTTGCGCTCGACGAGGCGCTGTCCGGCGCACGCTTGCGGCTAGACGCAGTTCGGTTGATCGCCAGTCCAGACATCATGCAGTTGGCGGCGCGCAGCTAGCCCGGAGTTTCATGAACTCGCGCGATGATCGCGCAGGACATTGATTGCCCAGTGGTTTTTCACAGTGTTTTTTTCAAGAAAGGGAGCGGTGTAGTGGT
>QIMA01000077.1 GCA_003233535.1 Rhodanobacteraceae bacterium | reverse complement strand
ACCAGAAGCAAGCTGCGAAACATCCGAACGGACCCACTGATGGCACAAGAGGCCTTCGCACCCATCCTCGATTAAGTTCCGCACAGTGGTGAGCACTACGCTAACGCTCTTGAGCCCGCATCGAAGAGGCCCGTTGTGCCGGTCAATGCTTACATCCGTCAGCTGTGTAACAAGATTATCAATTCGTTCATCAAATTCGCCTCCTGACGCATTACAATAGCGACTAGGAACAACGCCGGACGCTTGAGATGCGGAACCGAACCGGCTAATCTGGTGCGGAGTGCGTTTTGAATCAGGGGCTAATCACGTTAATGACGGCAAACCAGAAAAAGCTGGGAGTACTGTTGCTGTCGATGGCATGCATGAGTACTGCCTGGGCGCAGGATCAGAGCGATCCCACGATCGTCGGATCGCTACAGCAGATAGAAGGCTTGGTCCTGATCAAGGAGGGAGAAACCTCTGTGCCCGCGGCGGAAGGGCAACTGTTGCGCAGAGCTCAACAGGTACTGGTGACCGAAGGAGCCAAGGCTCTCGTTGTTTTTAACGACGGTTGTGACATGGCCCTGGAACCCTCGGAACTCTTCAGCGTACCGGGGCGTTCACCGTGTGCCTCACTTTGGATGGCCGCGCCTGTGGCTGCAGGTGTCGGTTGTGCTGGCGCCCACGCTTCCAATTCCAGCAACTCTCGAACTCTGGCGGCCGTTGGGCTCGCCGTAGGTGCCGGACTGATGGGCACAGCGCAGGCCCGCGAGGAAGATTACCAAGAGTATGCGGCTGCCCTGGAGATTGCACAGGGAACGGTTATGGCGCGAAATGACAGTGGCGTGCTAGAAGTAATTCGACCGGGTACCCGATTGCGCGCAGACCAGGAGCTGGTGATACGCGACAACGCCAAAGCGCTGATTCGTTTCGATGATGGCTGCACCAAGCAGCTGGAAGTTGGCTCAGGCAGCGAAGAGTATGTCATTCCTGGAAATTCGCCATGTTTCACGCCAGGGCTGTGGTGGGCCAGTAGCGCTGCTGCCGCTGGGCTGTGTGTGACGGTGGAAGACACTAAGACAGATTCATTCTCGCCATAGCGCGAGCGTGGCTGCCATGGCCGCACGTCACAACCCATTTCGTCGGCTAAACGTCCCCTCGGACTTCTCACGGTCCGCTAGACGTTTCGTGGCTCAACCCGCAACTTATGTCATTGAGCCAGATCAGGCGAACGCCTCCGTGGTTGGTAGGTTAGGCGAACTTGCGCGCCAGAACCGCTGCCCTAGTCATTATCTCCGCAGCGAAAGTGCCGAGCTACGCAGCATGGCGTTCACCACGCTCATCGAGCCCACTGAAGTCGCGTTGCTGGGCGCTCTGCTATGAGACATCGGCGCTCCGCCACGATTCGAACGCAGGACCAATACGCGCGATTGCTCGGTTGGTTTGCAATCGGCGTTCTTAGCGTCGGTCTGCTCCTCGGTGGTGGCACGCGCTCTTCGGTCTTTTCGGACCTCGTGCTGCAGTTTCTGTGTGTAGGGGCATTGGCAGTCGGGCTGAGCAAGTTGGATTGGTACTATCTGCCGGCAGAGCGTCGTCAGCTACTACTCTTAGCGCTGGCTGTGGTTGCTATTGGCGTGCTGCAGCTAGTGCCGATACCGACAGCACTGTGGGGATGGTTTCCCGGTCGCGACGGGTTGATGGCCACCCGGCTAGAGCTAGCCCTGAGCGAACCATCTTTTCGCCCATGGAGCACGTCGCCTAATGCCACTTGGGCCAGCATCAGAGCCCTCATACCGGCGCTGACGCTGCTGATCATCGGCGTGCAGCTGCATGAGTTTTGGCGGCGAAGGCTGATTGGAGCGATCCTCATCATTGCGCTTGTCTCGGTGCCGCTGGGGTTAGCGCAGATTGTCCAGGGCCCGAGCAGCGAGTTGCGCTTTTACACGCCCACCAATGATCAGCAGGCAGTGGGGTTGTTCGCTAACCGAAACCACTACGCGGCACTGCTGTACGTTGGCTTAGCGTTGACCCTGGGCTGCTTTCTCGCCTACGACCGCCAATTCCGCGATCGCCTGTCGGCTAAGGGTGTGATGCAGGCCGTGGGCTGGACGCTTCTGGGCGCCTTTTTGATGGTCGGACTGATGCTCTCGCGTTCCCGTGCCGGTGTCGGTCTAGCTCTGTTAACGATGGTGATTATGGGCTTGGTTGGCATCAGCAGGCGCCGCTCGCACCTAACTGCTTTCCGTTGGATGATCGCGCTGCTTGCACTCGGCGGATTGTTTGCGGTCTTTTTCGGCTATGACGCCTTCTCCAGCCGACTGGAGAGCGATTGGTTGGACCAGTCTCGACGGCAGATCACCATGGCAACCTTATCTCTAGCCGGCGACTACGCTTGGTTGGGAACGGGGTTGGGTAGTTTCCCGTCCGCCTATGCGGCATTCGAGCCGATAGATCTGCTTGGAGACAAAGTCGTCAACCATGCTCATAACGATTGGGCCGAACTGTTGGTCGAGCTAGGCTGGGTATTCGTAGCGCTCAGCGGTTATTTTGCTTACTGGTTGTTGCAGCGTTTGAAAGCGCTGTATCTACGCGCCAAAGTGCGGCCGCTCTCGCCGCTAACCTATGCCGCAGCCGCGGCCCTGCTGGCTTTGATGATTCATTCCTTAGTCGACTATCCGCTGCGCACCAGCGCGATGTCGTTGGTGTGGATGGCGCTACTGCTGCAGCTATTGCCAAACCTAGCGCATGATCCCGCCGAGCGCCTGCGCGGATCGCGTGCGGTGAATGAGCCCGCCAGCGCAAATAGGAGAGTGGTTAAAGAGCCTCCGCTTCGAGAGCGGCTTACGGTGCTGGATGGCGGGCAAGCCTCTCGCCCAAGTCGCGGCAACGACAAAGATCCGCCGGGATGGGAATGAGATCGGTCAAGCTCCGGCGCCCGATCGAGTTAGTTCTGAGCACCGTCTGGCGCTTGCGCTACATGACTTCCTGGATCGGTACAAGCTTGCCCAGTGCTCGCAGCGCAAGCTATCGTTCGCTTATCGTGTGATGCTGAATGCGTGGTTTCCTTGTCCTCCTGGTTTGCCGTCCTAACAAAGCCTCGGCTTGAGGCTCAAGCCCACTTGTGCCTTTCTCGTCAGGACTACGAATGCCTATATCCACAAGTCAAGCGCAGCGTGCGTACCGCGAGTGGCATGGTGATCCGCACCGAGTCGCTGTTTCCTCGCTACATATTTATCTGCGTCGATGCGGCAGCTCAGTCGCTGGAGCCGGTCCGGTCAACTCGAGGCGTGACCGGGCTGGTTCGCTTTGGCGGTGTGCCTGCGGCAGTGCCAGGGGCGGTGATAGAGCAGATTAAGTCGCGCATTGATCTGGAAACGGGCTTCGTGCGGCTGCGCGAACCTGACCTAGCACCAGGGTCGCCCGTGCGCATCTCACAGGGCCCGCTGGAAGGCATCGAAGGCATCTTCAAGGCGCCAGCTGGGCTGGGCCGAGTACGCGTGCTGTTATCGCTGATGGGTAGCGAGCGAGAAGTTGTAATCCCGCGGACTGCACTTGGTGGGAAAATCTAGCCTCAAACGTCGGTTTGTTTGGTGGCTCAAAATCAGGAACTTACGCCTTGCGGAGCTACACCGCAGGGCGGCAGCGTGTCTGACGGTAGAGATGTTTTAGGTTTTACGTTTTATGTTTTAGGTAAGGGCCAGAGCCCGGGGCACCGAAACATCTGTGGCCACCAGTCGCACCCGCTTCGCCCTTGCCCTTCGCTCCTAACTTAAAACTTAAAACGTAAAACCTAAAACCTCTTAGCTATTGAACGTAAAACTTCTTCGTCATCGAACGCAAAACCCACCACCAAAATTTCATCCGAATAGCCTATGCCCATCGCCCCCCTCCCGCCGCTTAATTCCATCACGATTGCCGTTATCGGCATGGGTTACGTCGGTTTGCCGTTAAGCGCGGCCTTAGCTGAGCACTTCGACGTGCTGGGCTTCGACATAGATCCAGATCGTGTCGCTGAGCTTTCAAACGGCAGCGATCGAACCCGTGAGCTAGATGGCGACGAGCTCCGCGCAGCAACCCGACTGAGTTTCAGCGCAGAAGCGCACGATCTCGCAGCCGCGAACGTCTACATCGTCGCCGTGCCGACCCCGATCACCGCGCAGCGATTGCCCGACCTCAGCCCGCTACTGGCTGCGTCGAAGACGATTGGCACACATCTCAAGCCGGGCGACACAGTTATCTACGAATCGACGGTCTACCCAGGCTGTACCGAAGAAGACTGCGTCCCGGTGCTCGAAGCCGCGTCTGGGCTGACCTTCAACCAAGACTTTTATTGCGGCTACAGCCCAGAGCGGATCAACCCGGGAGATCGTGAAAGGCGTGTGGCGGATATCGTAAAAATCACCTCGGGCTCGACCCCAGAGGTTGCCGACTTCGTCGACGCTATGTACGCCAAGATCATTCGAGCTGGTACTCACAAGGCACCGAGCATTGCCGTGGCCGAGGCAGCGAAAGCGGTCGAGAACACTCAGCGTGACGTCAACATCGCCCTAGCCAATGAACTGGCCTTGATCTTCAAACGTTTAGATATCGATACCGAGGCCGTCCTTGAGGCCGCAGGCACGAAGTGGAACTTCATGCCGGTTAGGCCCGGCTTGGTGGGTGGTCACTGCATCGGCGTTGATCCTTACTACTTGATTCATCGCGCCGAGCAAGCGGGGCATTATCCGGAGCTGATTCGCGCCGCGCGGCGGATCAACGACGGTATGAGCGCGCACGTCAGCGGCGAGCTCATCAAGCTGATGGCCATGCGCGGGATCGGCGTGGTGAACTCCAAAATCTTGCTGCTGGGGCTGTCGTTCAAAGAGAACTGTCCGGACCTACGCAATACGCGAGTGACAGAAATCATGACCGAACTCTCTCGCTTCCACGCTGCGGTCGATATTCACGATCCCTGGGTGGACCCGGCCGAAGCAAAACAGGAATACGGCATCGAACTGGTTGATACACCCGAGACTGAAACCTACGATGCGATACTGATTACTGTTGCCCACAGTCAGTTTCGAGAGTTGGGCGAGCAGGGCTTACGTCGCTGGCTGAAGCCGGGAGGCGTCATTTATGACGTCCGCTATGCGCTGAAGTATGGAGACGCCGATTCGCGCCTGTAACCCCAGGACGGTCACTCCGACTCCAATGAGCGCTGCCACCTCGACCATGGACCCGCTCACAACATCGATCGAAGCACCGACTGCGCTGAATACGCCACAACCGCTAATCGACCTCTTGACTGGGCAACGCCCGGCATCAACGCTTACTTCAGATGAGGCACGCTCAATAGATTCATCGGCCGCCTTCCATGGCGTCGACGGCCTCATCTGGCAACAACTCCGCAAACAGCAGGCCGAAGATCACCCCGGATTCGCTCAACTAGCTCGTCGAGCGCGACTGCAGGCGCAGTGGGAGTTGTCCCACTGCGCTGCCGTCGCCGATCTTTTGGGTCGCTGCGTAGACGCCAAGATTCCGTTGCTGCTACTCAAAGGCACCGCACTAGCCTACAGCGCGTATCCAGCGCCTTCGTTACGCAGCCGTGGCGACACCGATCTGCTGATTGAGGACAAAGATCGCCAGCGAACTGCTGCAGTCCTAGCGCAGGCCGGTTTCAAGAGCACCGGACCAACTAGCCCCACCGATCTGCAGGCAGGCTACGAACGCATCGACCCCAGTGGCGCTCGGCACGTCATCGACCTGCACTGGTCCGCAAGCAATAGCCCGCTGTTGGAAAACGTCTGGTGCTTTGAAGAGCTAGATGCGCGATCTCAGCGATTGCCAGCCCTGTCGCCGGTGGCCCGTGGCTTAAGCAAAGTGGACGCACTAATTCACGCCTGCCTGCACTGGGCGATCAACCGGCATGTGCCCTACCACTACGGCAGCGATAGTCGCACTGGCGGGGACCGTCTCATTTGGCTTTACGATATGAAGCTGCTGGCCGAATCCCTAGACGCAACTGACCTGGCTGATCTACACCAGCAACTGTCGACCAAGCGCCTGGCAAGTGTATGCCTGCCGGCGTTGCGTTCAGCTCAGTCACGCCTGAAGTCAAAAACCCTTGCCGACCTGATCGAGCAAATAGCTCCTTTGAACAAAGCAACGTGGCGCGCATGGGCACTGAACGGAGGCTGGTTGCGCCGCTCCTTCGGCGAGTTCGTGGCCACCCGCAACCGAGCAGGCTATCTACGCGATCTGCTAGTGGCCAGTCCCGAAGCGCTGCACGCACGCTATCCAAACGACCCCCGTTCCCTGCAAAGACTGCAACTGCAGCGTTGGCTGGACGGAATCAAGCGCCGGAGTGGGCGATAGCCGCCGCTCATCACATGGTCACCGCTCTCCGGGGTGAGACCGCCTGCGAATGTGCCAAGGACCAGAGTCGGTGCCCAAAAGGCCGTGCTAACCTTGCAAAACATACATTCAGGGTCCTGATTTACAAGGATGATCAGTCGGCATCTCGAGCAACAGCTCCAAGCGGCACTAGGCCGGTCCCCAGCCGTAGGCCTCTTGGGGCCCCGTCAAGTTGGCAAGACGACGCTGGCCCTAGCGGCCGCGGATCGACATCAATCGACGTATTTGGACTTGGAATCAGAACGAGACCGAGCCAAGCTGGAGCAGCCGGAACTCTACTTGGGCGACCAGCTCAACAAGCTCGTCATACTGGACGAAGTTCATCGGGCCCCCGGCCTGTTTCCGGTGCTGCGGGGCCTGATAGACCGCGCTCGCCGTCAGGGAAATGGATTAGGGCGTTACCTGCTGCTTGGATCAGCGAATCTCGATCTGCTGAAACAGTCGGGCGAAAGCCTTGCTGGTCGAATCGCCTACTTAGAGTTGGGTGTACTCAACTGTTTGGAGGTCGCGTCCGACGATCAAAACAAACTTTGGGTCAGTGGCGGGTTCCCAGAGAGTTTTTTAGCCAGCAGCACCGAGCACAGCTTGAGCTGGCGCGAAGACTTTATTCGCACGTATCTGGAGCGGGATATTCCGCAGTTCGCGCCCCGTGTTCCCGCCAGCACGCTGCGCCGATTCTGGACCATGCTCGCCCATCATCAGGGTGGCTTGCTGAATTCGGCGCAATTGGCGCGGAGCCTCGGCGTCGACTCTCGGACGGTCGCTGTCTACCTGGACCTTCTTGTGGACCTGCTCCTAGTCCGCCGATTGCAGCCTTGGCACGCCAACGCAGGCAAGCGCCTAGTGAAATCGCCAAAAACCTACATTCGCGACAGCGGACTGGTGCACGCCTTGCTTAGTATTGAGAACCGCGAAGCATTGCTTGGCCACCCGGTTGTAGGTGCAAGCTGGGAAGGATTCGTGATCGAAAATCTCGTTCAATGTACCCAGCCATCGACGCTGGCGAACTTCTATCGAACAGCGGCGGGAGCGGAGATTGACCTGCTACTCACCTGGCCCAACGGCAACCAATGGGCGATCGAAATCAAGCGCAGCCTAACGCCCAAACCCAGGCGCGGCTTTCATCAGGCATGCGCCGATCTTAATCCTGCGCGCCAGTTCGTCGCTTATCCAGGCAACGAGCGATATCGCCTAAGTGAGTCACTGGATGCGATCCCTATGACTGCTTTGATGCAGGAACTGAGAGCCAAAAGCCCAACGGCAATGGCGTCCTAAGCTAATCTGGATGAAAGCCCAAAGCCCCCGCGATCGATGCGATTCGTGCCTCACCACACCCTACGATGATGGGCGGCGGACCCGAGAATCGTTCGCATACTGTAGAAGCGAACTGCTCGCGATAGCTCTTGGCGCACCCAGAGTTGCTGAAACAAAGGAGTGAGGATCATGAGCTACAAGTTTGACCGGATCACCCTCGACCCGAATGTCTGTGGCGGTCGGCCTTGTATTCGGGGCACTCGCATGCGGGTAAGCGATGTGTTGTCCCTTTTGGCATCCGGGGCAGCTGCGGAAGAAATTCTCGAAGACTACCCTTACCTAGAACGGGGAGACATCGTCGCAGCGCTTGAATATGCCGCTGCGCAGGCAGACCACACTATCATTAGCGCCGCTGCCTAGTGCGGTTTCTTGTTGACGCACAACTGCCACCGGCACTTGCACGTTGGCTTGGTGCACAGGGGTTCGAGGCCGAGCACGCGGCAGATGTAGGGCTAGAAGCGAGCCCGGACTCAGCGCTGCGCGCTCTCCAAGCCCTATGTCGGCGGTCGGCGAATCGTTCGCACCCCGCGTAGGAGCGAGCTTGCTCGCGATTGCTCCTGACGTTACCGAGATCAAGCTACCCAAACAACCATCTAACCCGAATGACTAACCCCAAACCAACAGTCCTAGTCACCGGCGGTGCCGGCCACATCGGTAGCCAAACGTGCAAAGCGCTGGC
>QIMA01000452.1 GCA_003233535.1 Rhodanobacteraceae bacterium | reverse complement strand
AGCGGTGTAGTGGTTCATACACCCGACTGAGGAAAAATCGCTGGGCGATCAATGGACAAGCGAGGGCGCGTGAAGTTTATGAAACGTTCGGACTAGCTCTTTACTGGCTACTGACACTCGCTTTTAGCTAGTCGTAGAGAATTCCGCGCAGCGCCGTCAGCGCGCTTTTCAGCGAGAAATTCTCGGTGACATTGGCGATGCCGCCGTCGCTGATCCTCTGCCAAAGCTCGGGGTCCGTGTAAAGCTTGATCACTGCCTCGGCGTATTCGCCAGGGTCATCGGTGATCAAGCCGTGCGTACCATTTTCCAGATGCATGCCTTCGGCGGCAATTTTGGTCATCACGACCGGTTGCCCGTGGGCCATGCTGGAGTTGACTTTGCCCTTCACGCCCGCTCCGTAACGCAGTGGAGCGACCGCAATCCGACAACCGTCAAGCAACGGGTCGAGCTCCTCCACAAAACCGCGTGCGACCACGCCAGCGTGCTTGCCCAACTCCTCGACCTCAGCCGGCATCCGTGAGCCAACGATCAGAAATTCGGCTCGCGGCAATACTTGGTGCACGCGAGGCCAGATTTCGCTGACGAACCAGAGCACGGCATCGACATTCGGTGTGTGCTGAAATCCGCCGACGAACAGGATGTTCTTACGTTCGGCGAATTCCATGGACCTGCCCGGAACGGTATGAATGTTGCTCAGGATCTCCACTCGGGCATCGGCGGCTTCGCTGGCCAGCAGCAATTTCTCTGTCGGACTGACGACTAGGGTAATGTCGGCAGCCGCAATCAAACCTAGCTCTTGCTTGCGCGTAACGTCAGCCTGTTTGATCAATGCCGGATCATTCTCAATCTTGGCCGCGCGCTGCTCACGCAGATAATGCAAATCGACCGTATCGAACAGATAGCGCGCCTTGGGGCAGTATTGCCGTACCAGCTCGGTGTACTGGCTGGCCACATAGTGGCGGCAAGCCATGACCGCATCGAATTCGCCACCGCGGCGCTTAAAGAACTCGACCGGATCATTCAACCAGGGGTGGTACTGCACTTCCACGCCCAAATCGCGGACCGCCTCGCTGTAACCTGCCACATAGGCGCGGTTGTCGGCGAAGAACACCACTTTCCAACCCTCGCCCACGAGCAACCGAAGCAGGTTCATCATTCGAACCGAGCCTGAGTCTTGGTCCGGAGTTGGCGTGGTGGCGTCGATAATTAGGATCCGCCCGGTGGCCCGATGCTCACAGTTCAGGCTAACTTTGTCACCGTCGTGCTCCGGCTGTCTGGCCAGTGCGTCAGCCCAGCGTTCTAGAAACTTGGCCTGATTGATCAGCTGAAAGCGTTTGATGCCGGTGCTGGTGTCGGTACCGCTAGAGATGCCCTCGTAATGCACCACTTGAGAGCGCGGCTGATAGATCACCTTGAGGCCGGCGTCGCGAACTTTGAATGCCAGATCGGTGTCTTCGTAGTAGGCCGGCTTGTACAAGCTGTCGAAGCCACCGAACTGATGGAATAGCTCGGTGCGAATCAAAATTGATGCACCCGAGCAATAATCGACCTCGCGCTCGTAATCGAAGCGAGGATCGTTGGGCTGCTCGAATCGTCCGTAGTTCCATCCGCCGCCATCGCTGAAGATAATCCCGCCAGCCTCCTGCAAGCGGCCGTCGGGATAAACCAGTTTGGAACCTGCCAGACCGCACTGCGGATGGCGCTCGAAGGTATCGACCAGCGCATCTATCCAACCTGGCTGCACCGCCGTATCGTTGTTGAGAAAACACAAAAACGCACCGCGCGCGGCGGCAGCGCCGGCATTGCAGGCGCCGATAAATCCCAGATTCTCCTCGTTTCGGATCAGGCGCAGTCCATTAACCGCAGTGAGGCGATCGGCGCTGTCGTCTGGCGAGCAATCGTCCACGACGATGATTTCCATCGCTGAGCGGTCGGCACAAGCGGCCAGTGATTGCAGGCAAGTGACGGTATAAGCGAGCTTGCCGTAGATCGGTATGACTACAGAGACCTTGGGTCGATCGCTGCAAGGGACGCTAAACGGCTCAAACTCCGCCTGCGGATGCTCGCTGGGCCCGATCAGCACTGGCGGCGTCTGTGGCGGCGGTAAACGATGCATTTCCTCTGAAACGCGGCTAAAGGTTCCGCGTAGGCCTCGTCGCGCCAGTGATCCGCGCAGGCGGCCGAGCAGGGCGCGTGTACGGGCTAGACGGAAGTTCAATCCAGGTACCACGCGGCGCGCCCCTTTGACTAGTACGCGTAGTGGCGCCGTGATTCGCCATGAGGTACTGCTGAGTATTTCTCGCTTCGCCAAGTTTAGTTCCTCAATGACTAACGACAGACCGTTGCGTTCGGCTTCCAGCGCCGCAACATCTGCTTGGTGGATTCGCTCTCTTTGCTGGCCGTCGGCCAGCATCAGTTTGATCTGATCGGCGAGGTCAGCCATTTCTACGGTCAATGTTCTGACTAAGCGCCGCTCTTCGCGCAATCTTTCCCGTGCCCGTCCACGTAGCCGCCGCCGCGCCTCAACCGACTTCTTCAGTTCGAGTTCGGTGCTGCGCAATTGTTCCCCGAGTTCTGCGATGGCGGTGTTGCCCTCCTGCTTAGCATCGGCAAGATCCTGCTGCAGCCGTTGAGCCCAATCGGTACGCTCACGCAGTTGGCGGTCGAGTTTGAAGCCCCACGCTCCGCGCTCTTCCAACTCGCGCTGTTGATTGTGAGTTTTCGCTTCCAGTGCTGCCGCACGATTGCGCAACGAGTTCCGTTCGGTGATTAACTGCAGCTGCTTGTAGTCTTCGTTGCGTGGCGGCCGAGGGGTGAGCGTCGTCGGTACGGCCGGCACTGGCAGCCAGGCTCTGTAGTCAGCGGCCATCTCGCTGGCAGTGCGCATGGATTTTGGGTTCAGAGCCGCTCGCACGGTCTCTAACGTCGACCGATCACGCGCTAGGCCGCGCACCAGGCTAACCAATGCCCGTGCGTCAGGGGCGAAGAGCATGCCGTTGTCACCGTCGCGGATGCGTTCGGCGAATGCACCAGTCCGTGTGGCCAAGGGCACGACACCTAGGCTCCAAACTTCCGAAAGCGTGTAGCTGAAACTCTCGGCGACCGTTGAGAGCAGTAACGCCGCATGCGGCCTAATCCGCGCGACGCGCTGCGGAAACTCGTCATGCCGGTAATCCAACTCAATATGAACGCCGCCGACGCCAAATAGCTGTTCGCCGGACTTGCCACAGCCCAACAAGTGCAGTTCGGCCAGCTCGGCCAGTTCCGGCAGCGCACCGCGCAACAGTTCCAGCCCCTTGCCGCCGTCTATCCGTCCTGGAACTAGCAAGCGCAGCGGTCCATTGGTGTCGACCTCTACGCTGGGCTGTGGCTCCGGCCACGGCAGCAAGCCGTGTGCAATCAGCTCTATTGGCTTGGCCTTGAGTTGCGGCGCAATCCTGGCCAAGTTGTCGATCACTGACTGGCTCGGCGCAGCCATTTGCACTTCGGGTTTCAGCAGTCGCTGGACGTAGGTATCGTAGATCTCTTGCCAGAAGTCGGGGGCGCGCTCGCCAAAGAGGCCATCAGCGGCCATTGCGGCAACCGTTGCAGCACGCTCTTCGGCATCAAAACGTCGTGAGACATCGCCGAAATTGCAGTGCAGTTCTGGCCACAGCGGAAAATAGTCGTGGGCGACGACCGCCGTCGGCAGACCGCTCTCCAGCGCATCCAGGCTATGCCCTATGAGGGAGGAAACGATGATCGCGGCGATGCCGTATCGCTCAATAACTTGAGCCATCAGCTCACGGTAGCCAGGGTGCGTAACGCTGATGCTGCCAATCGCCGCAGACAACGGCCATTTGCCCAGACTGATCCCGCCATTGATCAGCGATAGCTCCAAGCTGCTGCCGTAGCGGCGCGTGGATCCGTCGCCGCGGGCACGCAGTGCCAAATGAATCTGCTGAGGGTCGGACTCCGCCACGTCCGCAACAAAGCGAGCAATGCCGCCGCCCCAGTCGTGCAACACGTGCAGCAGGGCCGGCTGCTTCGAGAGCCCAGGGTAAGTGGGTACAAAATCGATGGGCACGGGGCTGGGCCAGCGCGAGCAGATATCGGCGCTCATCTCAATGTGCTCGTCAAGCAAACTGTGCGCTAGATCGAAACCCACATAGAGGTGCTCGCAAAGCAGCAGCCGGTCCGCGCGCTGTGCCGGACCGGCGCCGGCGTAGACCAGCGCTGGATTCGACGTCGGGTCGATATCTAGCAACCGGCGCTCGCTGAGCAAATAGCACAGGGAATCGATCTGATCGGCATTCAGCCCGTCAGTCAGTTCCTCCGCCAGGGGCGCGCTAGCGCCGAAACTGGTGATCGCCGCGGCGGCCGAGGCGGCGGCGCTGCGGAGTCTGCTGAGCGCGTGCTGCGGCCAGTGCGTTGGTAGCTCCGTGAGCCAAAGAAAATCACGCTCAGCCGACTCCCTTGTGGCCATTGCCAAGCGCCAATCAGACGGGTCATATTCGACCTGCACGGACTCGCCGGCGTCATCAAATAGCGTTCTCAACGGCGCCACGAGGTCGCGATCGGTGCACAACACCAGCTGCGGTTCGACGACTTGCTTGTCCATTTTGTGGCCTGTGCTGATTTTTACGGCGGTGCGAAGGGATGCGTTTGTTATCCTGCCGAGGTCGGCAAAATGGTTGACCGGTCACAACAGTAATCGCGGTTCGGTCGTGAAACCGGGGTGCGCTCCTCGCCCGGAGCGTGCCGCAAAGGGCAAACTTCGGGCATCTGTGGCGCGCGATTATCGACAGCCCTGGCATTCATGTCACGCTGTAGCCATGAATACGTGTCTTGATGCACGCTAGTTCGGACTTTTAATGGCCGCGGTTATCGCTCGCCGAGTAGTCTCTGGATCGCCATTGTGCCCTGCGACAGGCGCGATTTGAGCGCTAGGGACAGAGTTGTTCGGAGGTTGGCCGTGACCACCGGGCCGATGAGGAAACCGATTTGAAGTGGTTTAAGTGGCTGCTGCGCCTGCTGTTGCTGGGCATCGGCTTTGCGATTGGATTCGTACCGCCGAGCTGGTGGTATATGAGTCGACTGATTGATGCGCGCTTTGATTTGGGCCAGCAACCCGAACCCAGCCGAGTCTATGCGCGCCCACTGGAACTGTATCCGGGGATGGCACTGACGCGCGATGCCTTGCTATCGGAGCTCGCTGCAGCACGCTATCGGAATGATCCTACGGCAGCTCTGCCGGGTAGCTACGCCGTCAGCGGCAGCAAAGCGATCATTCACACCCGCGAGTTTCATTTCGATGACGGCGCCGAGGCCGCTCAGCGCATAGAGCTGAGCCTGTCGCGCAATAAGGTCAGCAAGATTGTCGACAGCAATGGGCAAGCTGTCGCGCTCAAGCGAGTCGATCCAGCGCTCATCGGAACGCTATTTCTGAACGACCCAAATGAGCGCCGGCCGCTGCCGCTCACGGCGATGCCTGCCTTCTTGGTGGCCGGAATTCAGGCGGTTGAGGATCGCGATTTCAATGCTCATTACGGGATCGACCCGTGGGCCATTGCGCGCGCAGTTTGGGCCAATTTACGCGCCGGAAAATTGGTGCAAGGTGGCTCGACTCTGACCCAGCAATTGGTCAAGAACACCCTGCTTACGCCAGAGCGGACGCTCAGTCGCAAGCTGCAAGAGGCCGGCTTGGCGATCGTCATTGAGGCACGTTTTAGCAAGGGCGACATCCTTCAGGCGTATCTCAACCGCGTCTATCTGGGGCAGTTGGGTTCGCGACCGGTGCAAGGATTCGGTGCCGCCGCGGAGTTCTATTTCGGCCGCGAGCTCGATCAGTTGCAGCTCAGCGAAGTGGCGCTGCTGATTGGACTGGTCAAAGGGCCGTCGCTGTACGACCCTCGGCGTCACCCGCAGCGGGCGATGAAACGGCGCAACTTGGTGCTCAGGCAGTATGCCGAAACTGGATTGATTGATCAGAATACGCTGCTCAGGGCACGGGCACAGCCGTTAAACGTGGCCCCTAAGCCGAGTGCAGCCCGAGAACGACATCCGGCTTTTGTTGATCTGGTACGAGATCATCTGGCGGCGGCGTATTCCCCTGAAGTTTTGGCCGAACAGGGCCTTACGGTGTTGACCACGCTCGATCCGTGGGCACAGCGCTTGGCTGAGAAGGCGATTGCCGAGCGCTTGGATAAGCTTGATTCAGCCGCGCAGCTTGAGGCGGCGATGGTGCTGACGCGGGCCAGCGACGGCGAAATCCTCGCCCTGGTCGGTGGTAGGCAACCACGCATGCCGGGGTTTAACCGAGCGGTCACCGCCCGCCGTCCGGTTGGCTCGCTGCTCAAACCGTTCGTGTACCTACTCGCGCTATCGCAGCCCTCCCATTTTGGCCTCGGTAGCCTGATTTCCGATGACCCGGTTAGCCATCGCTTGCCGACGGGCGATGTTTGGAAACCGCAGAATTACGACAAGCGCAGCCACGGTCAGGTGATGTTGATCGAGGCCCTGTCGCGCTCCTATAACCAAGCCGCGGCGCGCCTGGGGCTGAGTCTGGGGATGCCCGCGTTCGGCGACTTGCTACGCAACCTGGGAGTGGAAATTGGCAATCCACCGAATCCATCTGCCGTCCTCGGTGCCGTCGAGCTGTCCCCGCTAGATGTCACCCAGCTCTACCAAGCATTGGCCAGCGGTGGTCGGGTCCTGCCGCTAACCCCGCTCAGGGCGGTGATCAACGGCAACGGCGACGTGTTGAGCCGAGTGCCGATGCGCGCCGGGGAGGCCACGCAGGTCGAGGTGATCAAGCTGTTGACCTTGGCTCTGGTGGAAACCACGGTAAGCGGCACGGCCAGCCGCTTAACCAGCGACGGACGCATGCAGATTGCCTCAGCCGGCAAGACCGGGACCAGTGATGACCTTCGCGACAGCTGGTACGCCGGCTACACCGGTGAGCATTTGGGCGTAGTTTGGATTGGCCGTGACGACAACCAGCCCAGCGGCCTTACCGGCAGCGCCGGGGCACTGCGAGTGTGGCAAGATGTGTTCGCGCAACTGCAGTCCAAAGCCATTCGTTTACGATTTGTTGAACCCGTGCGATGGCTCGCTTATGGTGATGGAGCTGGTTGTGAAAACTTGCGGTTCCTGCCGGCTCTACCCCCTTTCGAACCACCAAATGTGCGTTCATGCATGGGCGCACTGACTGCTCCCTGAATGAGGGCGAGACAGCGGCTTAAACCGTGCTAATCTGACGGAAACTGCAATTGTCGGGTCGGTATCGGCACTGACCCTGGGGGTGATATGTTCGAACGTGATTCCATTCTACTGGAGTTTCGGCGCCTAGTTCTGGTGCCCTCTTTAGTGGCTGCGTTGACACTGATTGGTTGCGGAGGGGGCGATCCAGAGCCCACCGTAGCAGCGACTACGCCCGCAGCGCCCAGCGCTACTGCCGCCACTGATGGTGCTGCCGCGAGCGACGACGGAACTGATCCGGTGGCGGACGACGCGGCCGAGCCGGTTGTGCAAATGTCGGTAAGAGAGTTGCTCAGCACAGCCAGCAGCTCTGTCGCGGAGAACCGCCTGATCTCACCGCCCGGCAACAACGCTTTTCACTACTATCTACAGGTGCTCGACCAGGAACCGCGCAACTCCGGCGCGCAGGTCGCCATTCTCGAGCTGATGCCTTTGGCCCAGGGAATGACCGAGCAGCTAATCGAACGACGCAACTACGTCGATGCCGATGAGGCTGTTGCTTTGCTCAAGCGTGCTCAGCCCAGTTCGGTCGTTCTGGCTACCCTTGAGCAGCGGGCGATCAGCTACAAGCGTGCTGATGATCAGCGCGCCCAATCTGTAGAGCGAGCGCGACTGGCTGAAGAAGCCCTCGTAGCGGCGCAGGCAAGCGCACCCGCAGTGCCGACTCCTGCGCCAGCACCGCCACCGCGTCCGGCAGCAGCGCCGGATCCAGTGCCAGCGCCTCCCACTCAAGTCGCTTCCACTGAACCCGTCGCGCCGGCCGCGCCACCGCCCGCTCAGGAAAACAGCAACTTTGAGCTGGTTACCCGAGTGAATCCGAGCTATCCCACGCGTGCACTGCGGCAGCGGAAGTCGGGCTGGGTGGAGTTGGAATTCACGATTACTGCAACAGGTGACGTGCGCAACGTGTTCGTCGTTGATGCGGACCCACGTCGGACCTTCGATCGTGCGGCAACGCGAGCGCTGGAGGCCTGGAAGTTCAAGCCTAGGATCGAGAATGGCCGGGCCGTGGCGACCACGGCACGGCAGCGGTTGGAATTCTCGCTCGGAAACTGACCCGCGGTAGCGAATTCGGTTTCCACGTCTTAGATCGGCACGCCGGTGCTAGCCCGGAGTTTCATAAACTTCACGCGCCCTCGCTAGGCCCTTGATCGCCCAGCGACAATTCTCAGTCGGGTGTATGAACCACTACACCGCTCC